>JAEXOD010000047.1 GCA_023447335.1 Bacteroidota bacterium | reverse complement strand
GTACTTAGCTAATCCGGAAATGTATGAAGGACGTTATATCCAAATTAAAGGTGTTGGTCAGGTTGCAGGAACTCCTGCTTGGCCCGCTCCAGGTGCAGATGCTAACATGCAAATTTGGGATGGTTTTAACAAAATAGTTTTACGTGTTGATAAAGATACAGATTTAGATAGCAATGCAGCTCCTACATTCCCTATTACAGTTAAAGGTGTTGCTACACAATATACTTCTGCTTCTACAGTTCATAATGACGGTTACCAAATTTCCCCAAGCTGGTATGCTGATATTACATCAAGCGTTCCTGCTCCTCCGTCACCATATTTTAGTTTACTGGAACCTGCTAATAATGCTGTTGTTCCTGTAACAAATGCAAACGATTCTTATACAATTAAATGGCGTAAAGCTTTAGATTTTAACAACGATAATTTAATTTATCAATTTTTAGCTTTACCAAACTTAATTACTTCGACTGCAATTCAACAAGATACAACTTATCAGTTAACTGCTGCTAAAGTGCTTCAGTTAATGGGTACAAATCCTGACCTTACTTTCAAATGGACAGTAAGAGTAAAAGGTGCAGAATCTCAATTAGTTTCTTCAGTTGATACATTTACCGTTATTTTCACAAATAACTTAAATGCTCAAGAAGACACACTTGAATTAGTTCACAATACAGGTGATTTACAAGTAGCAGTATTTAATAACGGTGTTGTTGGTGCTTATAATGATGACGCCGGCAACTCAATTGGTACAGGTGTTGTTTATAAAGGACAAAACGGTATCTATAGCGGTGGTGTTATATACGGAACAACTGCAGGTGATTCGGTTAACGGAAACATGGGTAGTTTTGGTATTGGTGATTTAGAAAACGTAACAGGTACTTTTGGAAACGGCTTTACTACTGATCCTAATTTTAACCAAATTACAACATGTAAAGTTAGTGATACAAAATCAACAAAACCTTATGGTTACGAAGTTATTCAAAAATCATATAGCTTTGCAGGTTCAAAATATGTATTTGTAAGATACGGATTCATTAATACAACAGCTAATCCTGTTGTTGATTTATATGCAGGTTTATTTGCTGATTGGGATATTGATGCAAACACATACAATACCAACAAAGCAGGTTATGACGAACAAAGAAACTTTGTTTATCAATATGACCAAACAAAACCATATTATTATGGATTAGTTGCCTTAAATGGTGCTAGTGGTTATAAAGCAGTAAAAGGTTCAATTGCTAATTTACGTAAAACAGTATTTTCATATTTAACTACTAAAGACGCAGTTCAGCCAACAGCAGTTGGTGATTTTAGATGCTGGATTGGTTCAAAAGTAGGTAATATTGCAGTTAATGATACTGCATGGGTTACTTTTGCAGTTGCAGTTGGTGATAATTATTCAGATTTATTAGCAAATGTTGGTGATGCATTCACAAAAGCTAAAAGCTTAAATTGGACAGATATAGTAGTTGGTGTTGAAGAAGAAAATACTAATGTTGTTCCTTCTCAATTCTTTGTTGACCAAAACTATCCTAATCCATTTAACCCAACAACCACAATTAAATTTGGTTTACCACAAGCTTCAAATGTTGACTTAAGAATTTATAACGTTTTAGGTCAAGAAGTAGCTGTTTTAGTTAACGGTGAAAATTTAAGTGCTGGTAGTTATAACTTTAAGTTTGACGCTTCTAATTTATCAAGCGGTACTTATATTTATAGATTACAAGCAGGTTCAAACGTTATTTCAAAGAAAATGATGTTAATTAAGTAATTAATTATATTTCAAAGCCGGGTCTATTTTAGATCCGGCTTTTTTTTTAGATTATTATATAAAGATGCGTAAAAATTTAGAACTAATAAACATTATTGCTGCTGCAGGAATAAGCCCTAAAACTATTGCCGAGTCACTCGGTACTACCGTAACTTCATTAAATTATCTCCTTTCTAGTCCGGATTTAATAACTGATTCACTCAGAGAAAAAATATTAAAAATTATTGATGATTACCAGTCTGAATTACGTCTGTTTAAAGAGGATATAGATAACGAATCAGATATTTTTGAGGATACTGAATTTCAAAAGATCTTGGGTGAAAGAATTAAAATTTTCGCAAAACAAAGATATAATACTTTAAAAGAGTTGGCATCGGCATTAGATATTTCCCCCCAGCAATTAAACCAATACACAACCGGTAAACGAGAACCGGGATGTAAAATCTTAAATAAGCTTCTTGATATAGGATGTGATATTAATTGGTTGCTTTCCGGAAGTAAAATAAGCGAATCTTATAAAATTATTACTTTAGAAAATCAAATTAAAGAGTTGAAAGAAACCTTAACAGAAATTATTAAAGTGGCAGGAAAAGGGTTGTAATAATTTTGAATTGTTAATTTTGAATTCTTAATTCTAATGATATATAAAGAGTCATTTATTAAAGTTGCACATTATTAATTAAAACCATCAAAACAATTATTACTCGAAAAGTTGTAGCCTTTTGTTTCCCTTGCTTTAAATTATTAATTCTGAAATTAAACAAAATTCAGACTAATATTTACAGATTTTGTTTCCATAGATGAAGATTATTTCTCAATAAAGCAAGGAGAGGGTTATACACCCCCGCCTTATTTTATTAGTAACTATATTTGGAGTAGTAAAATCTAAATTATATTTATTTTGTTATTTCAACTAATTTTTCTAATTTAATGACACAAAACTTGCAAACTAAACATCATTTTATTTTATTAATAGAAGTTTTTTCGTGCTAACAAAATTACCTGCTTCTAACCTATAAAAATACACACCCCCGGCAAGTTTACTGCCGTCAAATGTGACGGTATATTTTCCTTTCGTATTTTGTCCTGCAACTAATGTTTCAACTTCCTTTCCTAATAAATCATAAATCTTTAATGATACATATCCGTCAGTAGGTATCTGATAAGTTATATTTGTAGTAGGATTAAACGGGTTTGGGTAATTTTGATTTAATTTAAATTCATTAATAATCCCCTCGTTTTCATCTTCTACACCAACAGCAATCAGTTCAAAATCAATATAATTTAAGTTAAAACCACCGTTAAAAAACATAATATTAAAGTTTTGTATTCCCTGAGGTAAAGAAATATCATTCACAATTACGTTAGACCAACTAGTCCATCCTCCCGTTGCAGGAATATCAATCAAGTTTCCTAAATTTTGACCGTTTAGACGCATTAAAATTTTTCCGCCTGATGCGTTGGCTGCTACTCTAAAGGTTAACTTATATATTCCGCTTTGAGTAACATTTATAGTATAATTCAGATATTCGCCTGTGTTTATCCATCCTACGTTATAACCATTCGTGTTAAGATCTGTACACTTCTCAATGTCAACACCGTCATTTCGATACTGATAACCGCTATTCCAAGCCGTGTTATTGCTAATATTTTGGTAGTCGTTATCTTTATAAGCAAAATTATTTTGCCCATAATCATAATTAACCGCATATATTCTACTTGGTATATAATTAGCTCCGAAAGGTACAACTGCCGTAGTAGTTGTTTGTCTAAACATTGCATCAATTACGCCGTTGTTTAATTTACAGTTTTCTATTTTTAGACTTTCTGCAAATTTATTTAATGCGTTAACGGCATAATCAACACTTGGTTTTGTAGCCGTACCGCTCCAATAACGCAATAAATAATCATACTCGGCAGGTTTATTAACATACATTAAACTATTATTTCCTTCAACTTTTTTTAAAGTCCACCAAGCCCAACCTATATTATTTGATTCCATTAATTTAATACAATCCGTAAACCATTGATTCGAATTTTCTCCTGACTCCCCTAGCCAAAGCGGGCAATTAGTTTCATTTCTTAGGTTAACCAAATATCCTATTGTGCCGTAATCAGTATTATTCCAATATTTGTGAAAACTATAAGACATGTTTTCATCCCAAGCAGGTGATAAATCACCGAAACTGGTGGCATACCAATTTCCTTCAATAAAAATTAAATGGTTTTGATCAACAGAACGGATAGCATTTGTTATTTGAATGTACAAATCTCTTAAAGGTTGATTTCCTTGTGCTCCAAAATCATAAACCGGTTCGTTTATTAAATCGTATCCGCCAATCCAAGTTTCATTAGCATACCTGGTTGCAAGTGTTTTCCATAAATGAACTGTACGCATTTTGGCAACTTCGTCTTCCCATAAACAGGGATAAGCAGGGTTATAATCAGCAATATTATCTTTACTTTGACCACCCGGAGCTGCATGCAAATCCAAAATTAAATAAATTTCATTTTCTTTGCACCAACTTAATAAACTGTCAATTATAGCAAATCCTTCTTCAGTGTAAGTAAATGGCTGGTCAAGTGGCGTCATTAAATTATAATGCATTGGTAAGCGAATGGAATTAAAACCCCACTGCTTTAGCTGTTGAACATCTTTTCTAGTAACAAAATTTTTTCTATAAAGTTGAAAAAACTCGTTTGCTTTTTCCTCTCCGATCAAGTCTTTTATTTTTTGCCTAAATTGCCATGCTGCATTTGCAAATGAAGTTGTTTGCAACATATACCCTTCAGGAACAAGCCAACCTCCTAAACCTATTCCTCTCAACATTATCGGAGTTCCGTTGGCATCAACTATGTTTTTACCGTTTCGCTTTAAAAATCCGCTTCCCTCTACATTTGATAGTATCAATAATGCAATTACTAAGTATTTAATTATTCTCATCATATCCTTTCTTTTATATTAAATATAATTTAATATATCAAAAATTAAACCAAAAATAATCAACAAAAAAACGCAAAAATTAGTACTATAAAGAGTATATTTGTTATTAAAATAATAAAAGCTTTATTCAAATAATAAATTTTTGGAGTTTTTTATGTTAGTTTTCGGATTTGAAAAACCAATAATCGGAATGATTCATTTAAATGCTTTACCGGGAACACCCAAATTTTCCGGTGACGCTAAAAGTATAATTAACAAAGCTATAGAAGAAGCTAAAATTTATTTAGATAATTACATTCCTATCTTAATGATAGAAAACATGCATGACACTCCTTACTTAAATAGAGTATTGGGACCGGAAATACCAACTTTAATGAGTATAATATTATATGAAATTAAACAGAGGTTTAATGTTCCTTTAGGAATACAAATTTTAGCCGGAGCAAATAAAGAGGCAATAGCAGCCGCCTATAATAGCAACGCCGATTTTATTAGGGCGGAAGGTTTTGTGTTTTCGCATATTGCAGATGAAGGTATGTTCAATTCTGATGCGGGCGAATTATTAAGATATAGAAAATCAATAAATGCAGATAACATTAAAATATTTACTGATATTAAAAAGAAACATAGCTCGCATTCTATCACAAATGATGTGGATATTACGGAAACAGCAAAAGCAGCCGAGTTTTTCCTTAGTGACGGTGTAATTATTACAGGCGGTAGTACGGGAAAAGAACCGAAGTTAGATGAAATTTCTGCCGTCAAAAAATCTATCTCAATACCAGTATTAGCCGGTTCGGGAATTACCGCAACTAATATCCAACAATTTAAGCCCCATTGTGATGCTTTTATAATTGGAAGTTATTTCAAAAAAGAAGGGTTCTGGCAAAACGATTTAGATGTAGTAAGAATAAAAGAATTTTATAAAAACTATAATTCGTAAATATTGCGACTTTTTAAACCGGTAAATATAATATTATAAAGAAGTTCAAAATCATTAAACTGAACAACATTTATACTTGCTTGAATATACGAATTTAATTCGCCGTTATATTGAAACTTCAAATAATCTATATAATTATACCCGTTATAATATGCAATTAGATCAAAAAATAAGCGAGTAACTCTACCGTTAAATTCGTAAAATGGGTGAATAGCTATTAATTCACCCATATAAAAAGATATCTTTTCGGCAAAAAGCTCTTTGCGTTCTTCTGCATAATTTTTTAGGTACTTATCTTTCCTGAAATTTTCAAAATAATTGAACATCTGCTCTTTAATAAATTTTGCTTTGCAAAATATTGTATCCCCTTTGCTAACATCCTGATTTCTATAATTACCTGCAAAAGTATATAATTTTTGAAATGATTGTTTGTGTAAATTTACAAAATATTTTTCGTCAAAAACTGTCTTTTTACTCAAATCTTTTGTAAAATTATAATAGGCTTTTAACAATAAAGCTTTATCAAAAACGTGTAATTCGGAAATATCTTTAATTCTTTTGGTATTTTTTGGGATAGAAGTACCCGGGTAGTAAATATCGTATTCCGCAGGGTAAATGTACTTTGACATTACTTTTCAAAGGCAAAAGCCTTTGCCTGTTTAATAACCCTTCGGTTCTTAGAAGGCTTACAACCTTCAATTTCCAATGAACGATTAACAGCTAAAAGAATGTTTTTTAAATCGGAAATTGAGTTTAATTTGTTTTGCTTTTTAGATTTGTGTTTGCTCATAAAAATTAACACTAATAATAAGTTGTGGAGGTGGCGGGAGTTGAACCCGCGTCCGAAATTACAAACCGTTGAAATACTACGTACATAGTCTATCTTTTTTTGGTTCACCTTTGCAACCTCGGTAGACAGAGTTTGCTCGGGCTATCTTGTGGTATTATCATCAAACAACGCCAAGATAGTTGTTTAACTATTGCGCCTAAACGACGTTCGTAAAAACACGGCACACGATGCAGTTACAAACGGCTACCTAAAATTAATTAGGCTGCTAATGCGAAATTAGATTCGTCTTTTCTTTTTTTTCCGACTTTTAACGTGACTTCGGGATCACGGTACGCATTTCAAAGATCTATTAACCCCGTCGAAGCCAATTTCACCCCCAAGTTATTTATTCCACTTGATATCGGGAGTTCCATTAACGAAATTATCAAATCTTGCCATTACAAAAAATAAATCAGAAAGTCTATTTAAATATACTAAAATATCACCATTAATTGCAACAGATTTATTTAGCGCTATTACGTTTCTTTCCGCTCTTCTACATATCGTTCTACAAACGTGCATCAAAGAAGCTGCTTTTGTTCCTCCGGGCAATATAAATTCTCTTAATTCCGGAACTTTAGAGCTAAAAAAATCTATATCTTTCTCTGCTTCTTCAATAAAACTTTGGTTTACCCTATCTATATGTATTTTTTTATCTTCCGGAGTTGCCAAATCAGCACCAACCGTAAATAATTTATTTTGAATTCTTTTCAATACTTCCTGTATTTCTTCATATACAGTTTCTGTTAAAGTTAATCCGATAAAGGAATTAAGTTCATCAACCGTTCCGTATGATTCTATCCTTAAATCATCCTTCCATACTCTTTGTCCCCCAAAGAGTGAAGTTTCCCCTTTATCCCCTGTTTTTGTATAAATTTTCATACTTAATCGGTATCTCCGTAATTATAGCTTTTGTTATATACTCTTCATTAATATAAACATCATATACGCTACCAAGTTCCACAAAGTCTTTTTTAATAAAACCCAAACCGGCATATTTGCCATATAACTCAGATTTAATTACAGTAGTCACAAAACCAACTTCTTTTTTAACTTCATTAAATAATACCACGTCCTGAGTATTTGAAAGTAATTTCTCTCCGTTTTCAAATAAAATACCCATCATATACCGTTGTACCTTATCATATGTGTCTAATCTGGCAATTACTTCCTGACCGATGTAGCATCCTTTTTTAAAATTAACTTCATCCAATAATTTTACTTCATGAGGATTTACTCGATGAATAATTTCATATGGTGCATATGGAATTCCGTTCTCGACTCTATAAATATTATATGCTGTTTCACCTACAAATTGTAAATCATAAAAGCTTTTATTGTTCATCATAAACTCATAAACATCAGCTACTTTATAATCTTCGAATAAAATCCAATATTTATTAAAGTTATTTATCTCTTTCCTCTTTAATAAATAAAAACTTACTCCTTCAACACTGCATTTAATTACATTTTTTTCTGATAAAGTTTTAAATGAATCATCTAACATTAAACTCAAAAACGATTCAGTCTGTTTTCCGATCAATTCCAAAAGAATTACTTTATCAGTAAAATCTTCTAAACTTATATCTTCACTAATTATATATCTTTCAAACCATGCAATCAATTTTTTTTCGGGGAAAAACCCGCCTACTAACAAGTTATAATTTGGAAATCTTATTAAAGTAGTTCGATCAACAATCTTACCCTTTTCATTTGTAAAAATTGTATTAACATGTTCATAAGGCATCAATTGTAATACTGAATTAGTAGAAATACGATGAATATAATCAAGAACATCATTTCCTGATAATTTAATTTTACTGTAATTATAACATAATTTAACACCAATTCCGTTTTTAAGAGCTAAATATTCCTCTTTTACAGTACTATAACTCTTAATCACGTCACCTTCGGTCACACAATTCGGATATTTTTCAATAATGGAATCTAAATCAATCATTAATTTTCCTTGCTTGTTAATAATGCCTAAACCAACGTTTGTTAACCGGACTTATATATAGTCTTTTTACCGTATCCCATAAAAACGGGATACTATCAACAATGGAAATAATATTATTCCCTTCATTAAATCTATATTCAAAATAGTCCGGATATTTATCGTTGTTAATATTTGCCATAGTCCTTTTATGCATCAAACCTTCATATGTTTCTAATAAATGGGGTGGATTTTTGAGTCCGTTCACTAAATAAAAGTTATAACTTCTATTTCCGCTTATTATACCATCCATATAATTTAATGAAATATACATACAATTTTTAGGACGCCAATTATTAATAGTTATTCTATTAAACCCACCATGAATCGGAACTTCGCTCTCCCAAAGTACATTAAAACTTCCGTCTTGATTACATTCAAACAAAGTAAGCCAGAAAAAAGCCGTACCAAGTTTTGTACTATCCAAATTAATAAACGAGGATGAATAACCTGTAACATTTTTAGTTTCAATAAATCTTTCACCGGGTTTAGATTTGGCAACAACTCCAAATATATATGTTGCATTTTGATTCTTATAATAAACAACTGCAGCTTTAGGTACATTTGTTGCATAAGTTCTATCAAAATCTACTAAATATGTACCCGCCGGGTAATTATTTAGAATAAATTCTTTAAGTGAAAGCGTATCACACGGAAATCTCTTTCCTGCTTGTTGTTGTTCTACACTAAGGTTATAACTTCTAATAGAACCTTCTTTTCCTGCACTTGTTGTTGCGTCACCGCTTGCACTATCATTTTCATCACCGCCGCAACTAATTAAAACAACCGTAAGTATTACAAATAAATATTTTATTAATTTCATTGCAACCTCAGTTCAAATTTTGCTTACTTAATATTAGAGTTGCTATATTTTATGTTTTCCAATTATTTTTTAACCTTTGCAAATTCATCTAAGAAATATGCTGAGCTATAAAGTCCGTATTCGAAGTTTTTAATTAAAAAATGTTCATTTGGCGAATGAATATTATCGGTATCCAAGCCAAGCCCCATCAAAATAGTAGGAGCTTTAAGAACCTTTACTAATTCCACTACAATAGGTATTGAACCACCTTCACGCGTGAACACCGTTTTCTTTCCAAATGCTTTTTCTGTAGCTTTTGAGGCAGCAACTACTGCAGGGCTATCTATTGGTATTACAATCGGAAAACCACCGTGCATTTCTGTAACTTTTACTTTAACGCTTTTAGGAGCTAAAGATTCTACATATTTCTTAAACTCTTTAGCAATTCTGTGCGGATTCTGATTTGGAACTAAGCGCATGCTAATTTTTGCGGTAGCTTTAGAAGGTAATACGGTTTTTGCTCCCTGTCCGGTAAATCCGCCAAATATCCCGTTACAATCTAATGTAGGTCTTGTCCAAAGTTTTTCTAAAGTTAAATACCCTTTTTCTCCGGTTAATTCTTTAACTTTAAATTCTTTACACATTTTTTTATCATCAAAATTTAAATTTTTGATGTTATCCTTTTCGACCTTAGTAAGTTTTAGAACATCTTTATAAAAATTAGGAATGGTTATTCTGCCGTTTTTATCATGCAATTTTGCAATAATTTTAGCTAATTCGTTTATAGGATTAGCAATTGCTCCTCCAAACGAACCGCTGTGTAAATCTCTATCTGCTCCGGTTACTTCAACTTCCATATAACATAAGCCGCGTAATCCGTAATTTATTGTAGGAATATCTTTATCGTATAAACTGGTGTCACTTATTAATATGGCATCACATTTTAATAAATTTGCTTTTTCTTTTACAAAAGAATACAAGTGAGTGCTTCCTATTTCTTCTTCACCTTCGAAAATAAATTTTATATTAACAGGTGTCTTACCGGTTGTTTTTAAGTAGCTTTCAACCGCTTTTATATGAACATAGTTTTGCCCTTTATTATCATTTGCACCTCTAGCATAAATTTTACCGTCTTTAATAACGGGTTCGAATGGAGGAGAATCCCATAATTCTAAAGGATCAACCGGTTGAACGTCATAATGACCATAAATTAATACTGTAGGTAAGTGTTTATCAATAATTAGTTCACCGTAAACAATCGGATGTCCTTCAGTAGGAAAAATTTCAGTCTTCGGAATACCTATTCTCTTTAATTCTTCCTCAATAAACCGAGCACAATTAACTATATCTTCTTTATTTTCTTCTAATGTGCTAATACTGGGAATTCTTAAATAAACTAATAATTCTTCTAAAAACCTTTCCTTATTGCTTTCAATATAGCCTAAAACTTGTTCCACGTTTTTCCTCTAATTTTAATAAATTCAAATTTTTAAATTTATTATTTTATTTACACTTAAACAAGGTAAACATTAATTTTTTGATAAAAGTTTATCAAATAGTAAAATGATATAATAAAAATTGTATAAAATTCTTAAATTTGTAAGTTAAATTAAAACTTTTGCAAATGATTATTTATAGATATATTTTACGAAATCACATCGCTCCGTTTATATTTTCGAATATAACGTTGATGGCGGTTTTTTTACTTCAGTTTTTAATGAAATTTGCCGATAAACTTGTCGGTAAAGGATTAAGTACTTGGGTAATTGCACAACTAATTGTATATAACTTGGCATGGATGGTTGTACTTGTTGTTCCGATGGCAGTTTTAATTGCAACTTTAATGGCTTTTGGTAGCATGGCACAAAACAATGAAGTAGCAATTTTCAAGGCTTCGGGTTTAAGTTTATATAAAATGATGATCCCTCCTATTTTAGGAAGTATCTTAGTTGCTTATCTATTAATTTTGTTTAATAATCATGTATACCCTAATGCCAATCATGCCGCTCGTATATTGGGTAACGATATCTCACGTAAAAAACCGACTCTATCATTAGTCCCGGGTATTTTCAGCCAAGAAGTTCAAAATTATGCAATATTAGCTAGAGAAATTGACCCGAAAACTAACGAACTTTCCAATGTAACTATTTATGATTATTCAAGTCCTTCTAAAGTTAACATCGTCTCTGCAAAAAAAGGGAAAATTTATTTTACCGGCGATCAGAAAAAACTAATGCTTGATTTAACAAACGGAGAGATACATGAATCAGAGGTTGTTAATTTCACACCATACAGAAAACTAAAGTTTAATAGGCATAAAATAGCTATGGACGCTTCACAATTTTCTTTTCAGCAATCTAGCAGTGATTTATCACGAGGCGAAAGAGAAATGGGAGCTGCGGAAATGATGATAATTGTAGATAGCTTGCAACTGATTGAAAATAAATTTTTTGAAGAATTAACAAATAGGGTTAACCGGGCTTTTAAAAACGACTCAATATATGCTTATAATAAAATAAAATTAAGTACTATTAATCTAAGGGGAATATATTTTAGAGTAGAAGATAGATTAAAGTCTGTTCAAAGCAGTATAACCGTAAATACAAGACAAATTGATTATAACAGAATCAACATGAATTCTTTTTGGGTAGAAATACATAAAAAATATTCAATTCCTTTTGCATGTATTGTTTTTATTCTTATCGGGGCTCCCTTGGGAACAATGTTAAGAAAAGGCGGTTTTGGTGTAGCTGCGGGAGTGAGTTTAATATTCTTCTTGATATATTGGGCTTTTTTAATTGGCGGTGAAAAACTGGCAGATAGAAACTTGCTTTCACCGTTTTGGGGCATGTGGGCAGCCAATTTTGTACTTGGCGGTTTTGGAGTGTTTATAACTTATAAAGCCGCAAAAGAAAGAATTGAATTACGATTTGATTTTATCACAAAACTAATTCCTAAGGCTTGGAAACAACAGAGCGAAGATGAAAATTCTTGATAAATACCTTATTAAACAATTTGTGCAAACAATTCTATTCGGTTTGTTAGCGTTTACATTATTGTTTGTTTTAATTGACTTAATGGAAAAACTTGATGATTTTATTGATCAGAATGTACCAAACTATATAATTTTACAGTATTACGTTGTATTTATACCTGAAATTTTAAGATTAATGATACCCGTTGCTGTATTACTTTCCGCACTATTTACTGCCGGAAAATTGGCTAATCTAAACGAGTTAACTGCTATTCGTTCAGCCGGTATAAGCTTGTTTAGATTCATGCTTCCTTTTATTATTACTTCTGTTATTATTTCGTTATTTTCTATCTATTTTGGCGGTTATGTCGTTCCTTATGCAAATAAACACCTAACTTATATTGAACAAAACTTTATGAACAAAAATGTTTTTAGAGCAGGAAATAATATTTACTTCCAAGATACTAAAACACGAATTGTTTCTATAAGTTTTTTCGATGTTGTTAATAATGTAGCACACCGTGTAAGTATTCAAGAATTTGATAAAAACGATATTACTAAAATGACTTCTCGGATTGACGCTATTAGGATGCAATATAATTTCAAAAAGAAGTTTTGGGTTTTAAAAGACGGAACTAGCAGAGTGTTTTATAATGACAGAGAAAATTTAGAGAAATTTACTAGAAAAGAAATAGAGTATTTAAATTTTATTCCGGAAGATGTTATCAAGAAACAACGAAAGCCGGAAGAAATGACGTTGCCGGAATTATACAAACAAGCAATTGACGAACAAAATGCAGGTAACGATAGTACAAGAACTTGGATTGACTATCATTCAAGAATTGCGTTTGCCTTTAGCAGCATTATTGTAGTTTTGTTTGGATTACCAATTTCTTCTAATAAAAGAAGAGGCGGAGTAGCTTTACAATTTGGAGTAAATCTACTAATAACTTTTTTATACTTAGTATTTATGAAAATTAGCCAAGCATTCGGGAAAAACGGGGTGATGGACCCCGTTTTAACAGCATGGTTTGCTAATTTTATTTTTTTGATAGCTGCAATTTTTAATTTATTAAGAGCAAGAAATTAATCTAAATTACTTAATCAGCAACATACCTTTTGTGTATGTAGATTTTTCCGTAATTAACTGATAATAATAAACACCGCTCGATAAACCGCCAAAGCTGTTCGAATCAAATACGAATTCATGAGTACCTGAATTTAATCTATCATCCACAAGAGTTGTAATCAGTTTTCCTAAAACATTATATACTTTCAACACAACATTTGTGGAATTTTGTAATGAGAATTTTATTGTAGTTGACGGATTAAACGGATTAGGATAATTTTGATATAATGTAAAATCAGGTTCGCTTATACTTTTTACGCTACTAATTTCCCCTTTATAAATAATTTTAAATGCATCCGCAACAACATTTCCGTTTGCCATATCATCTACTTTTATCTGAATTGTACGCGGACTTGTAATTTTAAAATCTGTTAAATAATTCCAATTGCCGCCGTCCGTTTTTTGTGATTTTTCAATTATATTTTCATCACCGTTATTTTGTATAATAAACCTTGTATTTGAAGCATTATCAGAGTCATCCTGCCACCAAGCGAATAGTGAATACTCACCGGTAGGTAGTTCTTCACTCGTATATGTTACTGAATTAAAGCCAAAACCTTGCGATGCAGCAAAAAAGTTATCACTAAAATATTTGGTACCCCAATTATATTCATTCCAATCACCCATTTTTACAGCATTTTTATTATCTAATATCTGATACTTCGGATGACTTAATTCAAGGAAATCAGCAACCGCATATAATGTTTTAAACCCTAATTCTCTTAAATTATCATCTGTTACTTCGGTTCCCATTGAGTAATAATCATATGGGGTTTCATATGTTAATGCAACGGGAATGTCACCGTAATTTGCCCATAACCACCCTTCAGGATAAACGGCACTCAAATTAGATTCGTCAATATCCGATTGATAGAAAAAATCGTTATTTGAAGTATTGAGATAAGCTAATTGATATTGCCTGCGATAAAAGAAATCACTTGTAGATGATGCCGTATGAACATAAAAAGTACAGAACGGAGAAGCAATTGAATGCAAGTTTAAAGCAGTATTAATAACCTTTTGATTACAGACTTCCGTCATTTTGTTTTTAAGTAATTTCACTTCTTTTGTAGTTTGATCTTCCGGTTTGTTCCAGTTAGATTCCAAGTCTATACCATCATAGTTAGTTCTGCTTCTTCCGTAATAAACTCCGTCAGGATTAGTTGTAGGTATTAAGTGAAATTCCACATTTTTACGAATAAATGAAGCATAATCGTCATTCTGTAACAACCGATTAACAATGCCTTCAAAGTGATATGATGACGGAGTTTCACCGGGATGTGTTCTAGCATGAATCCATACTACATATTTTTCACTGCTTGGGGTGAATGGATCCGTAATTATTAATTCCCTCATAGGCAAATTATGATTCGTATAACCGAATATATTTACCGAACACTCAGGATGTTGAGTCCAAATACCAATTTGTTCATCAATTTTGCTTAGATTATAAGGTGTATAATAGGAAACAAAAACTGTATCGGATTCATACGTTTTTTGGAATACGTTTGTTGAAGGTGATTCGGATAATGTAAATCTTTTGTAAGTTTTGTTATCGTAACTATACATTGCACGTTTAACATCACTATTTGTTACTTTAACTCTCACATATCTATTTTTCACGCCGCTCATTCTAAAATAAAACCATCTTCCGCCAATATCCTGTCTGGTTGTAACATTAAATGTAACAGAATCTGTTGTAGTAACCGTATTTAGATTACCACTTTCAAAATTAGCATCAAACTTTACCTGTGCATTCGTTATAATAGCAAATAAACATAAAATCACAACTTTCTTAATCAATCTAACCTCACTATAAAATATTTACCCATACAAATTAATAAAAAAACGCTTACTTTCATAATTGAAAATAATTTGTATAATAAATACAGTAGAATGTTAAGAAGATTCCCCTTTAAAGCTTTTATCAAAAATTAATGAAAATGTAGTTCCCACTCCCTTTTCGCTTTTAACTCCGATTTTAATATTGTTTAGTTTACAATATTTATAAACCAATGCAAGTCCAAGCCCATTCCCCTCAAATCTACGAGTATATCCTTGTTCTTCTTGACTAAACGGTTCAAAAAGCTTATCAAGATATTCAGCAGAAATACCAATTCCGGTATCAATGATTTCAATTATAGGATTAGACTCATTATCATCATAAAACATCAATTCGACAAATCCTTTTGAAGTATATTTCACTGCATTATCTACTAAATTTTTAACAATCATATCAAAACTATATAGATCTAATATTAGGCTATCTGTTCCCGAACTAATGTTATACTTAAATCCTATATTTTTATCTCTGGCTATTTGGCTAAATTCATATTTTGCCATTTCTTCAAGTCTTTCTTTAATATTAACCTTTTCAAAACTTGGTTTGTAAAAACCGGTTTGAAGTTCAGCCATGTTTAAAATTAAATCAACAGTACGTATTATTCTATTGCCTGCCCTTGCCATTATGTTAAATGCCATCTTAAGTTCTTCTTCAATTTTTCCTTCAAGTTCTTCTTTAAGAAGCCCGGAAAAACTTAAAATTGCGTTTATCGGTGTTCTGATTTCATGAGACATTTGAGCTAAAAATTCGTCTTTTAATCTATCTGCTTTCTCGGCTTTTGCTTTCGCAGATTGTAATTCAATTTCAGTCTTTTTCCTTTCTTCAAGTTCAAAAATTAATAAATCATTTGTTGTTTTCAATTCACTAGTTCTTTCAGAAACTCTTTTTTCAAGTTCAACATTTAATTTATTTTTGGTCTTGTATGCAAAATATATAACAAGAAAAAGGCTGAATACAAGAATTACTATTATAACCAATAACGTTACCAAAAGCTTTTGAAAACCCAAACTATCTTCAAGCTTTTTTAATCCTTTTTGTTTTTCTAAAATTTCCTTACTCAAACTATTTATTTTTTTATTTTGCTCATAAAGAGTATCAAGACCTTTTTTTATCGACTCGTTTAGTTCTGCTGATTTAGTAATTAGTGTATTTTGAAGTTTTGCAAGTTTATTTTCTTTTAATGTAATCTCGTAACTTTTAATTTTTAAAATTTCGGATTGTTCTTTAAGTAAAACTTCCTGTTCCGCTAACTTTTTATTTTGATTTGAAATGCTATCCTTTTGTGAATTAATTATCTCAAGATTACTATCAGTAATTTTCTTTATCCTTCTTAGATTTTTTTCCAATGCATCTATTTGCTTTTCCATTTCTTTAATGTTTTCTTGCCCTTCCCTATATAGTTTTGTAACATCTATAATTGTGCCGCCTAATAAAATAATATTAGGATCAACTTTTATTTTTTGTGAGTAGATATTTGATTTATTTACTTCGAAAAACATTTTTTTATTCTCAAGTAAATAAAGATTAATCATTATTAATCTTTTATCTTTAGCCTCTTCGCTTATTAATAAAATATTTTTCCCCTCAATTTTATAAAAAACTTCTTCTAAATTATTATTAAATTCTTGTGATAAAAAAATTAGCTGGTATTTTTGAATTTCCGTGATTTCGTTTGATTGATAAATATTAATTCTTTTGTTTCTTATCTCATTCTGTTTTGCAATATTTGATAGTTCTTTATAGATTTTGGTATCGTTATCAATAACCAAAAAATTAAATTCTTTAATTGATTGTTCTTTATCCCATTCAATATTTTTGGCAAAATTGTAAATATATGCAGCAATTATTTTTTCACGCTCTAAATTTTGTCCTTTAGTAACAAGAACAAAACAACAAATAAATAAAATCGTAAATAATTTCTTCATAATAATTACAAAAATTTAAGAATAGCCTAATATAACGAAATTGTTTTTTTCTCAAAACAGAAATAAACTTTAATTTCAAAAAAAAGAACCCATCTCAAACTTTATTAACTAAATAATTAACGTAATTTAAGATGAGTTCAGTTAATAATTCTACAGAAATAATAATTATAAAATCTACCTTAACAAACCTCTTCTATTACTAAGTTTCTTAAAGTTGTTGGTGCCTTCAATATTAAACTGATTAACAATTGATTGCAAATTTTCAGTTAGTCTATTAAGATCTTCGGCTGCTCTTGCAATCTGTTGAATTCCCGAGGTGGCTTCTTGCGTAACCATATTAATTGTTTCGATAGACTTACTAATCTCTTCACTAGTGGCTGATTGTTGTTCGCTTGCGGCTGCAACTTGTACAATTATATCAGTAACTTGTTCAGAACTATGTATAATTTCTTTTAATACACTACCGGCGTTGTTAACTAATTTTTTACCGTTTTCGACATGCTCTGTCCCTTTTTTCATGGAATCCACTGCATGTCCGGTATCAGATTGAATTTGCTTAATCATTTTTGCAATTTCTTTAGTGGCATTTGTTGTCCTTTCTGCAAGTTTTCTCACTTCATCTGCAACCACCGCAAAACCTCGACCTTGTTCTCCTGCTCTTGCAGCTTCAATGGCAGCATTCAATGCCAATAAGTTAGTTTGATCGGCAATATCATTAATAACTTGAATAATTTCACCTATTTTATCACTATTCTTACCCAAGGTATAGATTTTATCGGCAGATTGTTCTACTACTTCCGATATTTTTATCATTCCCGAAACCGCCTCATCAACTATCTTTCCGCCGTTTTTTGCCTTTTCTGCAGATTCTTTGGAAGACTCGGCTGCTATAGAAGTGTTTTTTGTAGTAGTTAATATTGTTCGCGTCATTTCTTCAACTGCGCTCGCAACCTCACTTATTTGTGAAGATTGTGCACTAGCTCCTGCTGCCATCTCTTCCGAAGAAGAAGATATTTGAGCCGAAGCCGAAGCCGTAGATTGTATTGCATCCGCTAATCTAAATATCGGTTCAGATAATGTATCAACAGTTTTGTTAATACCAAGTGCTATTTTTTGAAAGTCATTTGTAAACTTTGCAGAGTTAATTCTTACCGAAAGATCACCCGAACCAACTGCATAATTCAAATTTTCTAACTCGCTAGTTAAATCATTCATCGTATTTATACACAAATTAAGATTATTCTTAACAGAATTAAAATCCCCCTTATAATTTTCAACAATCGGTTTAGGAATATCTCCCTTAGCGATTCTTTCAACATATTCGGCTGCTACATTTAACGGATTAATTACTGCATCTAATGTGTTATTAACACCTTGAACAATAACCCGAAAATCACCTTTATGTTTTGAGACATCTGCTCTTGTTGAAAGTTTCCCCTCAATTGCTGATTCGGCTAAATAAGAAGCATCACTAATTAAATTTTTAATACTTTCAATCATTTTTTTCATGGAAGATAGTAGAACACCAATTTCATCTTTAGATTCATATGTAATCTGAAAGTCTAGATCTCCAACTGCTATTTTTTCCGCCGCATAAATTGATTGTTTAATAGATTCTGATATCTTATTTACAATTATATAACCAACTACCAAACTAAGCATAAAAATTAGAACCGCAATAAGGATAAATGATGATCTTGCATCTGAAGTTTGGTCAAGAAAAAATTGCTTTGAAAAATCAATTTGAACAAAACCCAGTAAATTACCGTTTCTGTCTTTCATAGGTGCAAAACTAGTAATATCTTTATCTGTTTCGGTAAAAGTTAGCTTATCAACTTTTGAAATTCCCGAAGTACTATTTCCGTTTAGTGATTTAACAAGTTTTAAGTCAGAATCATAAACCACCACATTATCAATAGTTTTTGTTTTACTTTCTGTAGATTGATTATTAATTAATTGCAGTGCTTGTTCTAACGCCGCTCCGTCATCAAGCACTAAAGTTTGCATTCCGAGTCCCATATTTTCAGCCAATAGATTTGAAATGAACTCTGCATCTCTCTGTAGCATCTCCTTTGCCATATCTTGTGAACGATTTGGCGAATAAATGGCTAATATGATTGAAAATACTATCGCCATCATCGATACTAAAGTTAGGATTTTGGTTTTTATTGACATTTGTTCTTGCCTCAATTCTAATTTTGGGATTAATAGTATTTATTTAATAGTTTCGGCTACCTTCATAATTGCCGGGCTCCATTCAATTCCTTCTTCACTTGATGAAGATAAATTGAGTAAAATTTTAGGTTTGTTATCATCACCTATACCGATTCCTAAAGTAATCCCTTTTGAAACTAAACTAGGAATATTAGTTATACTTAAAGCTTTGTTTTGTTTTGTATATTTTTTTACGCCGGCTAAATTATCCGAAGTACCGCAAAAAACAACTGAATATTTACCCGTAGGAATTTCATCTCCGGAATCAACGGCAACTAGTTTTCCTCCACCTAGTGCATTGCCGATTCCTTTTTTTAATTCCTTGGCTACTGCATCGTTTCCGACAACAAAAATCTTCACATCTCCTGATAGCTTTGTATTAAATCCTGCTAACTTTAATGTAAATGCTGCAGCAATATTAGAAGGTGAATCCTTTTGAGCAAAATTTTTACTTGTAAAAAGTACTATAATAACTAATAATAGTTTTATTAAATTTTTCATTTTTTACCTCATTATATTAAATATTTAAATCAGGCGGTAATTATAAAAAATTACCGCCATAAAATTTTCTATAATTTATATTCAATACCAAATTTTAGGTTGATAGGCATCTGAGGCCAACCTTTCTTAAAAGTTTCTGAAATTGTATAATATCGAGCATCTAACATATTATAAATATTTGTGAATACAGAAATATTTTCACTAAACATATATTTTATATTTGCATTTACAATAAAATACCCATCTATAGTTTTTCTTTTGTCGGTTGTTTTTCCGTTCTCTATCACTAATGAATTAACTCTTGATTTACCGTTATAAATAATTCGAGGAGATATCGAAAACTTTCCAAAAACAATGTCTGCACCTGCTTTTACCATAACAGGAACTATGTTGCCTATTTCGATATCATTCCCGTTATCCGCTTTTGTATCAACGTATCCATCCACAAAACTTACAGATGCGTATGATGTAATTCTTGTGTCCTCATTTATTCTCATTAAATAATCTAGAAGCAATTCACCTCCAAAATTATATTGTTTTCCTTGATTAATTGTTGTTTCAATATAACCGACGTTCCAGCCTTTATACTTTCCGCCATATAAATTTGTATTTCCGGCATCTGAAGCTCCGATAAATAAATCTGTATAGATAGAATAAAATCCGTTCACCGTGATACCCAATTCATCAGACAAGTAACTTCTTACGCCTAATTCAAATGTTTGAGCTTTAATAGGATTTAAACCCGGGTTTGGAAGATGCCAAAACCCTGATGTATAAGTCCTTCCGCTATCAGATGACTGAAATGAACCGAAACATTGATATGCCTGATATGGTGAAGCTGCTAAAAATGCCGAACCATATAAAGCTTTAATTGTGGTTCTTTCTGTCGGTTTTACAACTATACCAAGTCTAGGATTAAAAGAACCTTCATATCTACTATTATAATCATACCTTCCGCCTAATGTAATAGATACAACTTCACTTGGAACATATTGTGCTTGTATATACCCACCGGCATTATAATATCTTACAGTATAAAAATCCGCTTCAATACCACTAGGGTTATTTGCCATTACAGTACCCCTAATAATTCCTTGAACAGCTTTTGATACATCAATCGGTTTTTCCAAATCAGTTCCTTTAGGAATAGTATAATATGATTCAAATAACCCCCCACCGATTAATGAAAGCTCATCATTGATTTTAAATGATAATTGTTGTTCGGCTTTCATCATTGTACCAAAAGAATACTTATAACCCGGTTCTAAATCAACATAAATATTCCTATAATTCGATTCGGGATCCATGTCATATCTACTTAACGTTAAAGATGTTGATGATAAAATATTGTCGTTTATATTATCCGTATAAGCACCGCTAAAAATATTTAAGTATTGACCAAAGTAAACGTCCTTATTGTAAATAGCGTCTTGCCCCGTATAATTTAAGGATGAAGATTGACGATGAAAATTGCCAAAATAAGAGAATGTGAACTTATCCAACGTCAAAGAAGCAAATAAATTATATTGATAAACCGGCATCTCGAAATCAGGTGAAACTTTTGCTTTAGGAGACATAGGGAAACCCCAGGATGTATTAAAAGTACCTGATTGTAACGAAGTTAATGCACTGCTAAATTCTTCAGGATATTTTTCGTATAATTTTGCCTGCTTATCGTAAAAATATTGTCCGGATAATGTTATATTGCTTTTTTCTCCAAGTTTTCTGTTATAAAACAAAGTACCGTTAACCGAAGTATAAATGCCTCCAGAAATAGTAGCCTGAAGTCCCTGATCAGTTTTATTTGTTATTATATTTATTACTCCGGTAACCGCATCGGCACCGTATAAGGCAGAAGCAGGTCCATAAATAATTTCGATTTGTTTCGCCAAATTTACAGGATAATTGTTCATTACCCCTAAAACTTCACCTGTTGGAGAAGATATTTTAATTCCGTCTAATAAAATTATGAATTTTTCAGAAGAACCTAAACCCCTAATCAAAACATTATTCCCAGATTCCGAGGCAGTATTATTTTGAATAACAATCCCGGGTAAATCTTCTAAAACTTCGCCTAAACCTTGATAACCTCTTAATTTAATCTGCTCGGCAGTAACAACCGTAATAGTTGCCGGAGCCATTCCTGATTTTTGTGAACTTTTACTAGCAGTGGTAACTTCAATATTCATTAAATCTTCTAATGACATATTTAACAAATCTTGAGTTTCTTGTGCCTTCAAAAACGATGTAGAAAATAACAAAAACATTGCCAACCAAATCGTTTGTTTACTAAATAGTACATAGATCTTCATAATTACTCCCCTGTAAAATGATGATGAATAGATAATGTATTATAAAATTAACTTAATAGCACTAAATGTACTATTAAGTTTTATCGAAATGTTTTTATTACGGCAGATTGATATTTTTTAGTGTTAAAACGGATGGAATAACTTGAAGTAAATGAAAAGACGTGAACCGAAATACTACACATAAAGTTTCCCATAAGTCAGTTAATAAACAATGTTAGTAAATTCAGCATTAATTTACAAATCATTAAACTAATTGTCAATATCACAATTAGTTTAATTTAGAAATTTTTGTATATTTTTTCATTTTATTTTGAAAATATTTCAGTTATAAGTTTGATAAAGCTCCCTCCAATAATTTTTGTATCTCCAAGGCAAATGCAGATACTTTTTCATTTTTTACTAATTCCATAAACGGGGTAGGATTCATAATTGAGACTTCTACTGATCCGTTTTCATGCTGTTGAATAACAACCGAACAAGGAAGTATAACACCTATTTTATCATCTACATTTAAAGCTTGAAAAGCAAATTTAGGATTACATGCCCCTAATATTTTATAATCTCTAAAATCAACGTCAATTTTTTCTTTCAACGTCTTTGTAACATTTATTTCTGTCAGAATGCCAAATCCGATGCTTTTTAATTCCTCACGAATTCGATTTTCTGCTAATTCAAATGATAAGCTTACTGTTTTTGATATATGAAATGACATAAAACCTCTTTAAATTATTTATATAAATTTAAACAGAGGTTTTATGCTAAAAATTCAAAAATTATTTATTGCAAATTTCTTTTAAGTATTTTACGGTTAAACGCACACCGTATCCGGTATTATAATTATCAGAATAACTATTTAATTTGTAAGCAATAGCAGGTCCGGCTATATCTAAATGTGCCCAACTAATATTTTCATCAACAAAATGCTCTAAAAATTTTGCCGCAGTTATTGCTCCTCCCCACCTTCCGCCAATATTTTTAACATCTGCTAATTTACTTTCAATTAAAGTGTTATACTCATCCCACATTGGTAATTGCCATAAACGTTCACTCACAGATCTTGCGGCAGAAAGTAGATTATTTGCATGATCATCATCATTAGTAAATAATCCCGCAGTAAATTCACCCAAAGCAACAACACAAGCACCTGTTAAAGTAGCATAATCAATTAAATAATCAGGTTTTTGTTTACAAGCATAATATAAAGCATCAGATAATATTATTCTACCTTCTGCATCCGTATTTCCTACTTCAATAGTTTTTCCCGAAGCTGTTTTAATTATGTCACTTGGTTTATAAGCATTCCCGCTAATTACATTTTCAACTGCCGGAATAACTCCTATTAAATGAACCGGTAGCTTTTCTAATGCCGCCGTTTTGAATACTCCCATAACTACACCTGCACCCGCCATATCTGCTTTCATCTCAACCATCCCTTCCGTTGTTTTAATCGAAAGCCCACCGGCATCATACGTAACACCTTTACCTACTAATGCAATTTTTACATTTGCTTTGGTTTTTGGTTTGTATTCCAAAACCATCATTAAAGGCGGATTTGAACTGGCTTTCCCTACTGCAATAATACCGTTCATTCCCATCTTTTTTAATTGTTCCAAATTCATAACTTTTACACTAACGCCTAATTTGGATAATTCATTTTTTGCACTTTCTGCTAAAGTTTGAGGAGTTAATACATCAGGAATCTCATTAACCAAATCACGAGTGTAAAATACACCGTGCATTACATTTTCTCCGACTTTAATAGCCTCGTTAATAACATTTTTTTTATCCGAAACAAAATATACTTTTAAATTTTTAGGAGTTTTTTTATCATTTTTATATTTATCAAAGGCATAGTTCCCCAATAAAACTCCTTCCACAAAAGATTGATAAAAACTCAACTCACTATCATATTGTTTTTCAAAATATTCAAAATCAGGCATTTGAATATATAATGCATTTACCGGTTCATTCGCAATTCCCTTTATTAAACCAGCTAAATAGTTTCTAAAAAAATCGTTATTAAACTTTTTATCTATTTTAATTTTCTTTATTATTGTTAGATAAGGATTATCCTCAAAACCCTGAATTTTTACTTCATTAAAATCTTTTTCGTCAATCAATTTTTTGTGTAATACCGCGTTAATTTTAATGCTGTTTTTAATTAAATAGTCTTCAATATTTTTAGACAAATTGTCATCGTTCTTGAAGAATTCGATATTTATTGAAGATTTTTCAAAAGTATTATCTTGTGCCTTAGATTTCAATGTAATATTAAACATTTTATTCTCCGTTATTTTTTATTAATTCTTCGGCGCCTTTTACAATCAATTCGATATAATCATAAACCGATTTTTCGATCATTCTTATTCCCGAAGCATTTAGATGTCCCCCGCCGCCATATTTTTTTGCCAATAAATTAACCGGAATCTTACCTCTACTTCTTAAACTTACTTTGAACCCGTCCGGCAATTCAATAAATAACATCCCCACTTTAATTCCTTTAACTGTTAAAGTATTGTTCACAAAACCGTCAATTTCAGATTCTTCAACTCCAAAATCATTAATCATTTTTTGAGTGATTAAATAATAACAAACATTTTTATCAGAATTTATTTTTAAATCCGAAAGCATCAAACCTAAAAGTTTTATTTTTTCCAAATTAGATTTTTCATATACGTTTATGTAAATTTCGTTTGGTTTTATCCCTAAATCCAAAAATTCAGCAATAATTCTATGTGTTTTTGAAGAAGTTCTATCAAATCTGAAAGAACCGGTATCAGTCATTATTGCCGCATACAAACAATACGCAATTTGATAATTGATCGAACAAATATTAGTTTCATTAATAAAATCATAAATAATTTCGCCTGTAGCACAGCTATCGGTTCTTGAAATAATATATTGGGTAAAATCTTCCGGATATTCATGGTGATCAATACATATTTTTATTTTATTAAAGCGATATAATACATCTGCCATAGATTTTGTTCTATTAATGGCGTTTAAATCTAAAAATATTACAGCATCACTATCCAGAATTGCTATATCATGAATTTCTCTATTATAAACTTCTAGTACATTTTCAACATCCAAAAACAACAAATTTTCCGGCGTATTACTATAATTAATAACTTTTACATCTTTACCAAGATTTTTTAAAGTATAATAAATTGCCAGCTCGCTACCTATTGCATCAGCATCCGGATTAACATGGCAAGTAATTATAAATTTGTGATTTTTTAAAATTAATTCTTTTAAATCGTTAAAACTAAACATATTTCCCTTTAATTGCCTTTAAATAAAAAAAGTGGCTTTCTAAAGCCGTTTTTTTAATTTTATAAAAAACGCCTATTTAATTAGATTGTATTATTATGCCTCAATTTTATCAATATTTAATGGAGATTAATAGCCCCTATCTTAAGATAGGGGCTATTGATAAAAAACAAAATTTATAATGCAATAATTATTTATTCCCCTTTTCAATTACCACTATTCTTAAAGTGGTTGAGGAATTGACTTAATGTTTCTTCCAAAACAGGGGTTATTAATTTATTGAAAATTTAATTTCAAAACTGTTTTAATACAACCCCTTAAACTAAACCTATACTTCCCAAGTGTTTTCGTTATATAAAAGTGATTTCAAATCACCTTTTCCTTTTTTGGTAGTAACCATATCCATTTGCCTTATAACAGCTTCATCATAAGTTTCTTTACGAACATTGCGGTAAACACCAATAGGAGTGGGCATGCCTTCATGATCCGGAAGATGTGCTAAAATAAAAGCTCTTATCGGATTTTCGTCAAATTCGTCATGAACCCAAGCATCATTAATTGAATTATCAGAATCATTTAAATCAATTATTTTAGGAGTAAAGCCGTCAATTTTAATTGCTTTATCTTTATTTTTTCCGAAAACTAAAGGTTTACCGTGTTCTAATACAATTATATTATCTGCCTTGGTTTCTTTATCCGTATATTTTTCAAAAGCTCCGTCGTTAAAAATCACGCAATTCTGATAAATTTCAATAAAAGCCATTCCTTTATGATCGGCTGCTTTTTTAATCATTTCCTGCATATGTTTTATATCTCTATCCAAAGTTTTTGCTACAAATGTAGCCTCGCTTCCTAATGCAAGTGACATCGGATTGAAAGGATAATCTATAGCTCCGTAAGGGCTACTTTTAGTAACTTTCCCCTTTTCGCTTGTCGGTGAGTATTGTCCTTTAGTCAATCCATAAATTCTATTATTAAACATAAGTACTTTTAAATCAACATTTTTACGGCAAGCATGAATAAAATGGTTACCGCCAATACTCATTAAATCACCGTCGCCGGTAGCAACCCAAACAGAAAGTTCGGGACGAGCAACTTTAAGACCTGTTGCAATTGCAGCAGCGCGACCATGAATTGTATGAAATCCGTAAGTACCCATATAATAAGGGAATCTACTTGAACAACCTATTCCGGCAACCCAAACTATATTTTCTTTCTTAACGCCAATATCAGGAAATGTACGTTGAACTTGAGCAAGTACAGAATAGTCACCACACCCCGGACACCATCTAACGTCAATACCTGAAGAAAAATCCTTAGCTGTATATTTTATATCTTGCGTCTCTATATTTACATTATTTTCCATTTTCGCCTCCGAGAATCTCGCGAATTTTATTTTCAATATCATGTGCCTTAAACGGTAAGCCACGCATTATATTAAACTGATTAACTTTAACTGAGTATTCGCTTTTAATAACTTTTGCTAATTGACCCAAATTAATTTCAGGAATTAAAATATGTTTATAATTTTTTAATATCTCACCCAAATTTGCGGGGAAAGGATTAATATATTTCAAATGTATCTGAGCAACTTTTACGCCGCCTGTTCTTACTCGTCTAACGGCTTCGCTTATTGCTCCGTATGTACCGCCCCATCCTACAACAAGGATCTCGGCGTCTTCATCCCCTTTAATCTCAATGTTAGGAATATCTTTTTGAATTCCTTTAACTTTTTTATCTCTTAATTTACACATTAAATCGTGATTTTCTGTATCATAACTAACAGTACCGGTAATGTTTGCCTTTTCTAAACCACCTATTCTATGTTCAAGTCCGGGGGTTCCGGGAACTGCCCAAGGTCTTGCTAAATTTTCATCTCTAAGATAAGGCATAAATCCTTCAACTTCAGTTCGATGTTTTACTTCAATCTTTGGTAATTCATCAATAGCAGGAAGTTTCCAAGGTTCAGCACCGTTTGCAATATAACCGTCTGTTAACATTAATACGGGAGTCATATATTTCAATGCAATACGGCTTGCTTCAATTGCTGTATAAAAACAGTCACTTGGGCTATAAGCAGCAATTACGGGAATAGGAGATTCACCGTTACGTCCGAACATTGCTTGTAATAAATCCGATTGTTCTGTTTTTGTGGGTAACCCGGTACTTGGTCCGCCCCTCTGAACATCAACAATAACTAAAGGTAACTCGGTCATTACAGCCAATCCCATAGCTTCAGTTTTTAAGGCTAGTCCGGGTCCGCTTGTTGTAGTTATAGCTAAATTACCACCGTATGATGCACCTATTGCACTTGCAATTCCGGCAATTTCATCCTCTGCTTGCAAAGTCTTTACACCATAATTTTTGTAAGTGCTTAAGTATTGCATAATTTCGCTTGCCGGTGTAATCGGGTAAGATCCTAAGAATAAAGGCAAATCGGAAAGTAATGATGCAGCCACAAATCCTAATGCAGTAGCTTCATTACCGGCAACGTTACGATAAACACCTTGAGGTAACTGTGCAGGTTTTATTTCAAAACGTGTAGTGAAAATTTCGTTGTGCTCGCCATAATTATATCCTGCTTTTAAAGCCAATTCATTTGCTTTTGCTATTTCAGGTTTTTTAGTAAATTTTTGACGAATCCAGTCTAAGGTAGCATCTAGATCGCGGCTAAATAACCAATACATTAATCCTAATGCAAAAAAGTTTTTACATCTAACAACTTCTTTTAAACCTAAATTTGTTTCCTTTAACGCATTTGTTGTTAAATTTGTAATAGGAACAATAAAAGTTCTAAAATTTGAGAGCGAATCATTTTCTAAAGGATTTTCTTTATAACCGGCTAACTGTAAATTTTTTGAATCAAATGAATCCGAGTTAATTATTATTGTAGCTCCCGGTTTTAAATCTTTTAAATTTACTTTTAAGGCAGCGGGATTCATTGCCACCAATACATCTGGATGATCACCGGGTGTATAAGTTTCTTGAGAACTAAAATGTAATTGAAATCCGCTAACACCATATGTAGTGCCTGCGGGTGCTCTTATCTCTGCAGGATAATCAGGTAATGTGTTTAAATCGTTTCCGAAAAGTGCCGTAGTATCACTAAATTGCGAACCTGTTAACTGCATTCCGTCTCCGCTATCGCCGGCAAAACGAACAGTAACTTCGGTTAACTCAAAAATTTCTTTCTCTTGTGACATAATACTCAACTCAATTATTATTATAAGATTTTGAACTACTAAAATAATATTTTTTTTTCATTTATCAATGTTATTTAGCTTAATTTACTTTTTGTAAATAACTTAAAAATTCTTCTGCATTAACAAAGCCGGTAATGCGTTTCACTTCTTTTCCCTTACTATCTATCAGTAAAACAGTAGGCATACCTAAAATATTAAACTTTTTACGCAATTCTTCATTTGTTTCAGAAAGTGTTTGAGTCATATCAACTTTATATAAAGTGAAATTTTTAAACTCAGATAAAACATTTTTATCACTAAAAGTTAACTTATCTAGCTCTTTACATGGTATACACCAATCCGCATAAAAATCTATTACTACTTTTTCACCGTTATTTAACGATTTTTGATAAGCTTCTTCGGTAAATACTTTCCAATCCGGTTTTTCGGTAGTTGAAGGAATTAAGAAGTAGACGGAAACTGCAATTATCACTATCGAAATTAAATATTTAAATATTGCAAAACCTTTTACGTTTTGTGCAGATTTATCAAAAATCATAATATATACGGCACTAATTAACATAAATATCGGTAATAAATAAGTTTTAAAAGGTTCGGGTAGAATGGGTAATAAGAAATAAATTGCCATTCCGATTAAGATAAAACCAAAAATATGCTTTATGGCTTCCATCCAAAGACCGGCACGAGGCAAGTTTTTTATTTTACCGCTAAATAAAGCTAAAATTAAATAAGGAGTACCTAAACCTAATGCTAAAAAGAAAAACATTAAAAATCCATACAAAGGATCCCCTTTTGCTCCTACAACCGTAACTAAACCAAGAACAAAGGGACCAATACAAGGGGCGGCAACAATTCCCATAGTTAAACCCATAAAAAATGCACCAAACATTCCTGATTGTGCCCCGCCGGCTTTCATTACCCAGCTATCCGGTAATTTAAATTCATATACTCCGAACATGCTTAAAGCTAAAGCACCTAAAACTAACGCAATAGCTACAATAACAAAAGTATTTTGCATTAAAGTACCAAAAACGGCGCCGCTTAAAGATGTTATTACTCCGACTACGGAGTAAGTTAATGCCATCCCTAAAACATATAAAACACCAAGAATAAACAATCTTGATGTTTTGCCTTCGCTTTGACCACCAAAATATCCTACCGTTATTGGGATCAGGGGGTAAACGCAGGGGGTTAAATTAAGTGCTAAACCGCCTAAAAATACTATTAACAAACTTATTAATAAACCGCTCTTTTCTAATTTACTAGCCAATGAATCTTCTTCCGGTTCTTGAACTATCTCGGTTTTATTATCTTTGTTTGCTTCTTTTATATCTTCTAAAGTAATTTCGGCAGCTTTCTTTTCATTAATCGTAACATTTTTTTCAACTATAGTGAAATTAACTACAGATTTTATGTTATTTGGCGGCATACATGATGCATTATTACATGCCTGAAATCCAAAGTCAAAATTCAAGCTATAATCACCGTTCTTCTTATTATTCGGAATATCAACAATTGCTGTTATAATTGCATTATTTTCATAAACAGAAACCGGTTTTTCAGAAAAACTAAATTTTATATCTTTGGCTTTCGGGTACTGCACATCTACTAATTTAAAATCTTTATCTTCATTAAGTGATAATTTTGAAGGTATTAAAAATTCTTCATTCGGTTTTACAGAATTTATATGCCATTCTTCCCCCATAATCAATTTGAATTGTACCTTTAATTGCATCCCTGTATGTAACGAGTCGTAGTTTTTAGCAATTTCAAGTTTTACTATATTAGCGCCAAATTGAGCGTTTATTAATGTGTATTGAATAAAGACCAAAAATAAAAATAGCTTTTTTAACATCGGTTTTCCTTTTATTTTATTACTGAATCTCTTTTCCATCCGTGTACTATCGGGAATCTTCTTCCGTATCCGAAAGCTTTTGTAGAAACCCTAAGCACAGGTGCGGCTTGTTTTCTTTTAAATTCGTTTAAATCGACCAATTTTAATGTTTTTTTAACAATTTCTTCATTACCAACTTCTTTCACAATCTCTTTAAGTTCTTTATACTGTTCTAAATATAGTGTAATAATTTTATCCAATAAATCATACGGAGGAAGAGAATCTTGATCCGTTTGATTAGGTCTTAATTCTGCAGAAGGTGCCTTTTCAATAATCTCAATCGGTATTATTTCTTCATTTTTATTAATATAATTTGCTAATTTATAAACTTGCGTTTTATATATATCACCGATAACTGCCAAAGCTCCGCACATATCACCGTATAAAGTAGCATATCCAACTGCAATTTCACTCTTATTACCTGTAGTACATAACAAATAATTAAACTTATTCGAAAGAGCCATTAAATAAAGACCTCGTGTTCTGGACTGAATATTTTCTTCTGCTATATTTGGCTCAGTTCCTGCAAACTTATCTTTCATTACATTCAAAACCGTATCAAAAACCGGTTGAATACTGAACGTATCAAATGAGATGTCTAATTTATTAATTAGTTTCAAAGAATCGTTGATACTTCCTTCGCTACTATATTTTGAAGGCATTAATACTACATGAACATTTTCTTTTCCTAAAGCTTTAACTGCGATATAAGCGACTAAAGCACTATCTATCCCTCCGGATAATCCTAATAATGCTTTTTTGAAACCTGTTTTACTCGCATACTCTTTAACTCCAAAGATTAAGGCACTTAAAACTTCTTCTTCAAAACCATCTTCTACTTTATTAATAGTTTCATAGTTCGCTTCCGTATCAAATATAAAGTAGTCTTCCTCAAATTTTTTCCCTAGTTTTTTCAATTCCCCGTTTTTATCAAAACACATACTTCCGCCGTCAAAAATTAAATCTGTTTGGGCACCTGAGCAGCATGCATATACTAAAGGGATATTATCTGTTTTAGTTAAAACCGATAACATTTGTTTCCTTTGTTCTCGTTTTCCGTAAGCATAAGGGCTTGCAGAAATATTTAATAAAAGTTCTGCTCCTTTATCAACTAATCTCTGAACAGGATCAACAGAGTATCTCCTTTTTTTCCAATAGTCGGAATCGTTCCAAATATCTTCACAAATTGATATTCCTAACCTTACTCCGTTAAACTTATGTATGTAAACTTCTTTGGCTGATTCAAAATATCTAACCTCATCAAAAACATCATAATTCGGTAATAAAGTTTTTTTCTGAGTAAATTGAACCTTTCCGTTATAACATAAAACAGCAGCATTATACAAACCGGTTCCTACGTTATCATATTCTTCAGTAATAGTTCCGAATATTAATCCTACTTTATTTGTGCATTCTGCAATCTGATCGGTAACAAAGGTTACTGCATTTCTAAATTCCACTTTTTCAACCAAGTCTTGTGGTGTATATCCGGGTAAAGATAATTCAGGACAGATAACTAGATCAGCACCGTCTTGTACACCCTTAAAATAATGTTCAAGAATCTTTTTCTTGTTAAATTCTAAATCTCCTATAACGGAGTTTAACTGACAAACAGCTATTTTCATAATCAACTCTTCAAATAAATAAAAATCTAAACTATTAAATTAAAAAACTAATATAACTTTAACAAATACTATTTTTATAACACATTATTTTTTAATAAGTTAGGTAACTTAATTTACAAACAGACATTAAATAAAAACTTTAAATAATTAAGTATACTAACTATTTCGCCTTATAAAATTACTACGTAATCAAAAAAAACAAATATTAATAATAAATCATGTAAGTAGTAATAATTGTTTAAAAGATTATCATTCAATCAGTATTTCTAATTATCGACCCAAAAATTGTCACGAAAACACATATATCCATTTTTAGTAAAATGCTTAAAAACTTGTAACCGGTTTTACGATTTTTTCGATTTTTACGCTTTAAATATCTTTTAATTTTATCAAGTAATTATTATATTAAGTAAACAAATTAGAATAGAACTATGTCCTTTAAAAAAATCGGTTTAGCTTTATCGTTTTCGCCTTCAATGCACAATAATCTTGCCGTAGCACTTCATATCAAAAAGTTATACGGCTCCGAACTTTGCATAATTCATTCTTCAACAGTAGAAAACAAAGACAAAGAAGAATTGCAAAAAATTCTATTAAACAGTAATTGCGATTTAGACAAGATAAAGTTGATTGAAGGAAAAGGAGATCCGACAAGCTTTATTTTAAAGACGGTAAATACGGAAAAACTTGATTTACTAATTGCAGGGGCTCTAAAAAGAGAAAATTTTGTAAAACATTATATTGGTTCAGTAGCAAGAAGATTAATGCACGAGGCAAAGTGCTCCGTATTAATTGTTTCGATGGAAAAAAAATTCGCTAAAAATTTTAGTAAATTTTGCACTTTAGTTAATTACTCAACTGAGTGTGAAAGGGCAATTAAACTATCATATGAGTTCGCAAATCTTGAAAAAGCAGATAATTTTTGTTTAATTCGCGATTTGTGGGTACCGGGTTTATCATTATCCGGTTTAGATTCAGGATCAATTAAAGAATCTATTAATACGATAAATAACTTTATTGATGAAGAAAAAGAAAAGATTAAAATATATATTGATGAGATGAATTTAACAGGCAATGTACCTATTGAAATAAGTTGCTTTTATGAAAAAGTTGCTTTCAATCTTTCAAATCATATAAAAGAAATTAAGACAGATTTACTTGTCCTTTCGTCACCTGCCAGAAAAATTTCAATTTTTGATAGATTTGTTGCAGATGAATTCAGGTATTTTTATGACGATTTACCTTCTAATTTACTAATCATTCGGTAAGATATGGTTACATTAAACCACCACGAAGTAATTATCCTTTTAATACAATTATCGGTTCTTCTAATTTTTGCTAGAGTTTTCGGAGAATTAAGTCGATTGGTTAAACAGCCTGCGGTAATTGGTGAAATAATTGCCGGTATTGTACTGGGACCTTCTTTGTTGGGTAATTATTTTCATAATTCATTTGAATATATTTTTAAATCGTCGCCGAATTCATTTATTGCATTAGACGGTATAAGTTCAATTGGGGTTATTTTACTTTTATTTGTTGCGGGAATGGAGTTGGAAATTTCTCTGATTGTAAAAAAAGGAAAAGCAGCCGCAATTATAAGCATATTCGGGGTTGTTGTTCCGTTTATTATCGGATTTCTTTCAGGGTGGTTTTTTTATGATTCCGTAATTAAATTTCTTCCTGAATTTAAATTAATATTCAGCTTGTTTTTTGGAACGGCTTTGTCAATTTCTGCATTACCCGTAATCGCTAAAACTTTGCTAGATTTAAATTTGTTAAAAACACAAATCGGAGGGTTAATTTTAGCTGCTGCAATGGTTGATGATTTAATAGGTTGGATTTTCTTCTCTATTCTTTTGAGTATGATTGTTACCGCTGCCAGTGTAAACCAGATAATTATTGTGGTAATTAGTGTGCTTGTTTTTGTTACCTTTACACTAACAATAGGAAGAGCAATAATAAATAGAATTTTACCATTAATTGTAAGTTATATTTCCGGACCCGGCGGAGTAATTGCTTTTTCGATTGTTATCTGTTTATTAGGTTCATTATTCACTCAATCAATAGGAATTCATTCAATTTTTGGGGCTTTTATTGTAGGAATAGCCGTTGGAAACTCTGAACACTTTACAAGCGAACATAGAGAAATTATTCACCAATTTACCGCCGGGTTTTTCGCACCTCTGTTTTTTGTAATGATTGGTTTAAAAGTTAATTTTATACAAAATTTTGATCTCGTTCTGGTATTATTTGTAATATTTTTTGCATTTGCCGCAAAAATTATTGGCGTTGGAGTCGGTAGTTATTACTTTGCAAAATTAAACAAATATGAATCCTGGGCAATTTCTTTTGGCTTAAATGCGCGTGGTTCAATGGCTATTATCTTAGGCTTAATAGCGTTAGAAGCAAAAGTAATTAACCAAGAAATTTTTGTAGCTATTGTTATAATGGCGATTTTAACAAGTATCACATCAGGACCATTTTTAAACTATTTTGTTAAGTTCCTTCGCAATCGATCTTTTGTTGATTTATTAGATAAAAGACTTATTTACTTTACAAATTTAGATAACAAAAGTGATTTATTAAAAGAATTATGTAATTTAGCGGCAACACAATATAAGCTAGATGAAAAAGAACTACATCTTGAGGTTTTAAGGCGCGAACAGTTGATTTCTACCGGATTGCAAAATAATTTAGCTATTCCGCATGCAAAATTTGCGGTAACTTCACCTATTGTTATTATTGCAATTTCTAAAGAAGGAATTGAATTTGATTCTTTAGACGGCTTACCTGCAAAAGTTATTGTGTTCTTAATCACCCCATACGGCGAAAATGATTTACAACTAAATTTATTGGCTGAAATTGCTTCAAAAATTGGTAAACTAAATAACATTGAAAAGATATCAACTCTAAATACTAGTGAAGAAATACAAAAAATGCTAACAAAACTATAATTCAAATGAAAAAACTTATAATACTCCTCTTCTTACTATTTGCGAATCTATATTCTCAAGAAATTTTATTATTAAATTCTGATTATATACCTAGCACAGATACTGTATTTATATTTTCTCCTAAAACGCAAAATGTTGAAAAGTTACCGCTGATAATTATGTTACACGGTTATGCGGGTAATTACAAACAATGGAGTGAAATGATTGATTTACAAAAATATTCGGATTCATTAAATATTGTTATAGCGTGTCCCGATGCTTTTTTTGATAGTTATTATATTAACAGCCCCGTAAAAGAAAACAGCCAATACGAAAGTTTCTTTTTTGAAGCTTTCTTACCATCTGTTATTGAAAAGTATAAAATAGATAAAAGTAAATTGTTCATCACCGGATTAAGCATGGGCGGTCACGGAGCAATTTCATTCTTTTTAAAGCGTCCGGATTTGTTTGTTACAGCCGCAAGTACAAGCGGGTTGTTAGACCTAACAGCTTTTCCTAATAGAAATACAATTAAAAGTGCCGCCGGCAATGTGGAAGATTATTCTTCTGTGTGGGAGGAAAACTCCTGCATTAATTTATTGAAAAATATTGAAGGTAAAAATAAAACATTATATATTGACTGCGGAACGGAAGATTTTTTATTTAATACAAATGTTAAGTTTTTGGAAAAATGTAATGAACTTAAAATTAATATAAAAAATAAATTCCAACCCGGTGTACATAATCATGATTACTGGAAAAAAAGTATAATTGACCATTTCACTTATTTTTGTTCATTTTTAAACTGAAATTTTTGAACATTTCGAAATTGTTATCGTCTAAAGAATTGAACAAATAAATAGGTGACGAAATGAAAGAGAAATTGTATCGCTCAACAAAAGATAAGGTAGTTGGCGGAGTAGCGGCCGGCTTAGGAAATTACCTTAACATTGACCCTGTTATAGTTAGAATTATTTTTGTTCTGCTTACAATTTTTAACGGTGTCGGATTATTGGTTTATATAATTATGTGGATCATTATACCTGCGGATAAGGATGACCGTCCAATCCTAAATTTTAATAAAGAAAAGAAATCCGATAGTAATGATACCGTTAATATTGAAGGTCAATCAACAGATAACGAATTTGGGAAAAATGAAAACATCAATTATCAAGCACAAAGTCAGACTATTTCTGTTAAAGAAGAAGAAAAAAGCGACAAAGTATCTACAGGTAGATTGATATTCGGCGGATTACTTGTATTTTTCGGTTTGGCTTTCTTCTTAGAAAAATTCTTTGACTGGTTCGATTTTCACGACTTAATTCCGCTTGTGTTTATTATTATCGGTTTGCTTTTACTTTGGAATTCAATAAGAAAATAAGATTAGGAGCTTGAATAAAATGAAAAACGGACATTATTTTTGGGGAACATTTTTCTTAGCTTTCGGTCTTATTTGGATTGCAGGGAAGATGCACTTTACATATGATTGGGATTTTGTATCTTCGCTTTATCCTTTAATATTAGTATTTTGGGGACTTTTAGTTTTAACAAAAAACACAATAGTAAAACCCATCGTTTCGGCTTCTTTCGGTGTATTTGTTGCACTATTAGTATACGGAACAGCTAGCAATATTTTTGGATTTTTTGAAGATGAATTTTCCATTACTTACACAGATAAACATAATAAACAAAATTATACAGCTTCTTACGATTCAAGTGTTACGTACGGATATTTCGAGTTGAATACCGGAGCCACATCTTTTACTATTAATGATAACACTGATTCTTTAATCTGGGCTCTAGCATATGGAAAATATAATGAGTATACATTATCTACATCTACCGTAGATAGTTTAGTTAAAGTTGATTTAAGTAACGACAATGATTCTCATGACTTTAAATTTGGTAAAGGGGAAGGCAATTCATTACGGGTTAGCCTAAATAAAAAACCTATCTGGGATATGAGGTTAGATTATGGTGCGGCTAAAGGTGAATTAGATTTATCAGATTTTAAGGTTAGAAACTTATCGGTTCATACCGGAGCTACTTCAACAGTAATTACATTAGGTGATAAACATGAAAGAACCGAAGTAAATATTGAGATGGGTGTTTCTTCTTTCAAACTTAAAATTCCTAAATCATCAGGAATTAAAATTTATAGCGACCTCGGTTTAAGTAGTAAGAATTTTGGACAATTCAACAAAATTGATAAAGACACATATGTTTCATCAAATTTTGAAGATGCAACTAATAAAGTATTTATAGATATTAGCGGAGCATTAAGTAAGTTCAAAATTGAAAGATATTAATTAATAGCTCCGTGAGATAAGTAAATATACTAATTATAAATTATCTCCGGAGCTTTTTTAATATTTAGTCTTCAAAAGCTTTATACATATCTTCAATCAAATCTTTATATCTAGATTCAATTTCTTTACGTTTCACTTTTAACGAAGGTGTTAAAGTACCTTCTTCAATAGTAAAAGGTTTGTCTAATAGTGTAAACTTCCTAACACGTTCATAATTTGCCAACTTCTTTTGAAATTGAACCAAATCTTTGTCAATTAGATCATAAATTTGTTTCATGTTTATTAGATCATCAACAGTATTATACTGAATTCTGTTAGCATCTGCATACTCTTTAATCGCTTCAAAGTCCGGAACAATTAAAGCACTCAAAAACATTCTTCTATCACCTATTAAGATAAATTGGTCAATATACTTACTTGCCAAAAACATGTTTTCAATAGGAGAAGGAGCTATATATTTACCTTGTGAAGTCTTAAATAAATGTTTCTTTCTATCTGTAATATGTAAAAATCCTTCTGCATCAAAAACACCGATATCTCCGGTATGCAACCAACCGTCTTTTAAGACTGCCTCAGTTTCTTTTTTGTTATTATAATACCCTTTCATAATATTTGGACCGTATGCTAAAATCTCGCCATCTTGAGCAATTTTTAATTCAACACCGGGGAAAGGTTTACCAACAGTTCCAAATTTGTAATTACCCGGTTTATTTACGGCTAAAACAGGTGAACTTTCTGTAAGCCCATATCCTTCAAGAATAATAATTCCCACAGCTTCAAAAAATAGACCCAAGTCTCTACTTAACGGAGCACCACCGGAAATAAAAAATCGTAAATTTCCCCCTGTTTTTTGTTTCAATTTTTCATATACTAATTTTGAAGCAAGTTTATGTTTAATATTTAAGGTAATAGGAACACCTTGCGGTGATTTTTTCGCAATTGCATGCTCTTTACCTAATTCAACTGCCCAAGTAAATATCTTTTGCTTACTAGGTGATTGATTTTCAACATTTCTTGTAATCTTACTATACATTCTTTCAAATAATCTTGGAACTGCCGTCATAACGGTAGGTTTAATTTCTTCCATATTATTAGCAACCCTCTCAATACTTTCAGCATATGCAATTGTGCATCCGCCTGAAAGAGCAACATAATATCCGGCAGTTCTCTCAAAAATGTGACATAAAGGTAAAAATGATAAAAATGTATCCTCTTTTCCTAAATCAAACACATCGTGTGCTGCGACGGTATTAGACATTATATTGCGATGGGTTAGCATCACGCCTTTGGGTTCACCGGTTGTACCGGAAGTATAAATTATTGTACACAAATCATCTTCTTTACAAAGTTTTATTGTATCAGAAAAGAAATTAGGGTTTTCATTTAAAAATTCTTTTCCTTTATATTTCATTTCACTAAACGAATAAACTCCGGGTTCGGCAACCGAATCTTTATCGTTCATAACAATAATCGTCTTTAAAGTACGACACTTATCCCTAATCTTTAATACTTTATTTAAATGGAATTTATTTGAAACAATTATTGCCGTAGATTCGCTATTATTTATAATAAACTGAATAGTATCCGCTGTCAAAATCGGATAGAGCGGAACATCAATTGCTCCTAAACCTAAAATTGCCATATCAGAATAAACCCACTCAGGTCTATTTTCGGCTATAATGGCTACTTTTTGTCCGTGCTTTATTCCCATAGATGCCAATCCGCATGCAAAAAGTTCCGTATTATCCTTAAATTCACTGTACGAAATATCTCTATATCCGGCACTTCCTTCTCTAAATTTAAATATAGGTTTTTCAGTTGTTTTTGAAAATACTTTTGTTAAATACTCATATATTTCCGGAATAGTTTTAAATTGTTTAAGTACGGGCATCATATCTCCGGTTTAGTTAATAATCATTAATTATGAATTCGTTATACAATTTTTCATTTAAGCATGCAATTTAAGAAAAAAAAGATGTAAAAATAAAAAATATTTATCTAATATTTTAAAAACCAATTTAAATTTAATTAAATTATTGAAAAACAATAAAAAAAACATTATTTTAGTAGTCTTAATTTCGGGGTGTAGCGTAGCCCGGTAGCGCGCTTCGTTCGGGACGAAGAGGTCGTAGGTTCAAATCCTATCACCCCGACTAAAAGCTTGTTGATAATCAACAAGCTTTTTTTATTTTGTCGGTTTAATACTTCTGGTTCTTAAAATTAAATAAACCCCCAAAATTACTAAAGGGATACTAAGTATTTGCCCCATATTCATAGGCAATGCTGACTCGAAAGCCTCTTGATTTTCCTTAAAATATTCGACAAAAATTCTAAATCCGAAAATACCTACTAAAAAGTAACCGAATAGTAATCCTTCTTTTATTTTTGTAGTATGTTTCTTATACAAAACAAATAAGAAAATAAATATCACAAGATATGCAACGGCTTCATAAATTTGAGTCGGATGACGTGGGATATTATCAACAGCAGTAAAAATAAAACCCCAATTACCGCTTGTCGGTTTTCCATATATTTCAGAATTAAATAAGTTCCCCATTCTAATAAAAACAGCAGCTAAAGCAACGGTTACAACTACTCTATCAAAAATCCACAAATAAGATATACCTTTTCTGTTTTTTGTATAATAGTACATTGCAGTTAAAATACCTATTGCCGCACCGTGAGAAGCTAATCCGCCATGCCAAATAGCAAGAATCTCTAAAGGATTACTCAAATAATACATAGGACTATAAAACAAACAATGCCCTAACCTTGCACCTATTACAGTGCCTAAAATCATGTACCAAACTAGATCATTTAAATCTTTTTCGCTCTTTTTTTCTATTTTAAAAATCCATGTCATTATTTGAAAACCGATAAAAAAGGACATGGCAAACAACAAACCATACCAACGAATTGAAAAAATTCCTACCGAAAATAATTCCGGATTTATATTCCATTCAATCAAAACATTCCTCTTTAATTTATTATACTATTTTTACTATAATAACTTTTAAAAATTAAACTTATAATATAACTAATTACGGCTATAATTATAATAGTTGCTCCCGAAGAAATATTTAAATAATACGAAATTATTAAACCGGTAAAGTTAAATAAGAATCCTATTAAAGTACTTAAAAACATCATATTTCTTAAACTTTTTACAAATTGAAGACTTATTGCACCGGGAATAGTAAGTAATGCTATAACTAAAATTATTCCTACTAATTTAATTAATACGACTGTTGTAAATGCTATTAAAATTAATAAAATTAAATAATAAAAATCAACGTTAATACCCATAACTTTCGCAAATTCCTCGTCAAATGTTATGGCTAAAAATTTATCATATAAAAAGTAAACCGAAAGCACTATTACTAAATCCAGCGCCAACATCAAATAAAGTTCATTAGTAGGAACTACTAAGATATTACCGAATAAATATCCATTTAAATTCGGTGCATAACCTTCGGTTAAGCTTATAAACAGAATACCTAATGCCATTCCCAGAGACCACAAAATACCAATTAAAGTATCTTCATAATTATTTTTTTTGGTACGTAAATATGCAATAACAATTGCTGCTAAGATACTAAATCCTACAGCACCCAACAAAGGACTAAATCCTAAAAAATATCCAAGCCCAATTCCACCGTATGCCGTATGACTAATTCCCCCGCTTATATAAGAAATTCGCTTAACAACAATGTAGCTTCCTACAATACCAAAAGCAATACTTGCCAATGCACCGGCAATTAAGGCATTTATCATAAAATCGTAACTAAAAATTTCTAACATATATTACTCGTTTATATATTCGCCCAAAACACGATGGGGTACACCGTGTGCAATTAAATCAACCGGGCAATGATAAGTTTGTTCTAACATTTCATGAGAAATTTCTTTCGAATCATGATATACTAAGTTTTTATTAAGACACGCAATCTTATTTACATATTGAGAAAGTACGCCGATATCATGCGATACCAATACAATTGTTATGTTTTTATTTAGTTCTTTAAGCAATTCATAAAACGTGCGACCGCTTTTAGTATCAACGCTTGCAGTGGGTTCGTCTAAAAGCAATATTTTGGGTTTGGAAACCAATGCTCTAGCAATCAGTACTCTTTGTTTTTGACCACCGCTTAATTCATTTATTAAACGGTTTTTATAATCATACATTTCAACCAATTTTAAAGTATTTGATACTTCCACATTAATATTGTCATTTTTTTTACCGATAGTTCCTGTTTTAACAACATCAAAAACCGAAATCGGAAAATCTTTTTCAAAAGAATTATATTGAGGTACATAACCAATCAAATTTTTTGAATCCTTTAGAGGTTTACCCATTATAGTAACTTCCCCCGAAATAGGTTTAATTAGTCCCAAAATTACTTTTAGCAAAGTTGTTTTTCCCCCGCCGTTAGGACCAATAATTCCTAAAAACTCATTTTCCGGAATTTCAATTGTTACATCCTTTAAAATCTCGAATCCGCTTAGGTTAACATTTAATTTTTTTACACTTATTGCACTAATCATTGTAAGCTTTTACTCACTTTACGTCTTACTACATCCAAGTTTTTAAGATAATCTGCAGGTATATTATTTATCACATCAATTGTACCGTTAAGTTGCTTTGCAATAGCCATTGCGCTTTCCTGATTAAATTGAGGTTCTATAAATACAACCCTAACATTATTTTTTTTTGCAACATTTATTACCTCTTTTAAGTCCTGAGCATTCGGTTCTTTGCCGTGTTTTTCAATACCTAATTGAGTTATTCCAAATTGTGAAAAGAAATAGTTCCAAGCCGGATGATAGACCAATACGTGCGAGTTTTTTTTAGTCGCAAAAGATTCTTTAATTTTCATTTCTTCGGCTAACAGCAAATTTAGATACTTATTTAAGTTTTCCGAAAAATAAACACTGTCTTTTTTCGAATAGTTTATTAGTCCTTTTGTAATGTTTTTCAAAATTATTCTAACTTCTTTTAATCCAAGCCAAACATGAGGATCGTTATTAACTATCTTAATACCATCAGCCGTATTAATAACTTTTAATTTGTTTGAAGTACTTTTTATTCTATCAAGTAATGCATCCTCAAATCCAAATCCGCTTCCAATTTTAAAATATAAATCACTTTTCGATAATTTTGTAATTTGTTCCGGTGTTGGTTCGTAATCATGCGGCTCTGCATTTTGAGGAATCATAGTATTAACTGCAACTTTATCCCCACCTATATTTTTAACAAAATCCGCATAAGTTACAATTGAAACGGTTACATCTATTTTATCATTTTTTAATTCGTTTTTATTTTTGCTACAACCTAAAAACAACAGTAAAGCAAATATTGAAATTGTTATTATTCTTTTAATGAACATGTTGGACATAATCCGAAAAACTCCATATTATGATCTAAAATTTTATAATTAGTTTCTTTCTCTAATTCGCTTACAAAACAAATATCGATCCTTTTAATACAACCACATTTTGTACAAACTATATGATGATGATGAGAAAAATTTTCACCTTCTAATTCATATCGTAAATATTTTTCACCAAAATTAACTTTTCTAACAATTTTTAATTCTAAAAATAGATTTATTATCCTATATATGCTTGCAAAATCAATATCCTCTATTTGACATTGAATGTCTTTTAAAGAAACAGGTTTTCCGGCTTTAATTAAAAACTCTAAAACAGACTTACGTCCGTAAGTAATTTTGTAACCGGCTTTTTTAATTATATCAAGTAATAAATCCATTGTGCAATATAATTTATTTTTTATCTAATTGCAAGTTGTTTGCATTTAGCCGATTTATCTTAAAATTTTATTAAATGTAATTATATAAAATCTTTGTTTACATCAAAATTATTTGTAAATTTTGAAACTAAAACTTCAGAATCGTTCATAAGTAATGAATAAAAGAAAAATATTTTATTATTCCTTCTTTATTATTGTATTTGCGCTTATTTTCACAATAATATTTTATAACTTCACTTTAAATATTGAACGTACTATTATTTATAACCGAAACAATAACACTAATAATTTAAAGAATAAAGAAACTGTATATATTGGCGTTATTTCCAGATATCCTCCGAATATTATTTATCGCGGGTATCAGCCGATATTAGACTACTTAACTAAAACTACTAATTACAACTTCCAGCTAAAACTCAGTGAAAATTATAGTCAAACTATAGAAATGTTAATAAATAAACAAGTTGAGGCAGCATTTGTTGGTTCTTTAGTATATGTTGAAGCTAAACAAAAATATAATATTTCTCCGATATTAAAGCCTTTAAACGAAAATTTTATTCCTTCTTCTCGCTCAGTACTATTTACAAAATATGACTCAAAGATAAAATCAATAGCTGATATTATTAACAAATCAATAGCTTTACCGGCATCTGAGTCATTTTCTTCAAACTGGTTTACAAATGTTTTATTAAGAGATAATAACCTTACTTTAAAAAATTTAGGTGAAATAAAGAATTTTCCTCACCATCAAAGCGTTATTTATCAAGTTGTTAGAGGGAATTATGATATTGGTGTGACAAGAGAATATTTGTTAAAAAATTTAATTGATTCTACTGTTACTATACTTGCTTATTCAAATCCTTTCCCTACTTCTCCCATTATTGCTTTAAGTGATAATAAAAGTAAAGCTATATCAGAAATGGTAAATTCATTATTAAAAATTAATAAAAATAATCCTAATAGAAGAGAAATTACAAAAGGTTGGGACAATGAATTTGTTTATGGTTTTAATAAAGCCGAGGATAAAGACTATGATATTATTAGAGAATTAAAAAAGAAGAGTAATGTTTTTTAATAATAGTCTAAAAACAAAAATAATAACATCGGTCGGAATATTAATAATATTCTTAATGTTGTTAATATCAGTTCTACTACTGGTACAGTGGCGTGAGAATATTATTCAGAAAGAGATAAAAACAGCAGAAGCAATAACTTCAACTTTTGCAGTAACATTAACAGATGCTATGATTTTTGAAGGGAATTCAGTTTTTGTTAAAGAAAATATTCTTGATAGCTACATCGATAACTTTATTAATAAAATTGACGGCGTTTTATTTGTAACTATTTATGATGAATTTGGATCGGCAATAACAAATAGATATTTGGATAGAGGTGTTATAAAAACCGAAACAAATACTTCTTTTATTAAATATCAACCCGATATTGATTTTGTAAAAATTTACAAATCAAAAAAATTTGATTGGATAATTGAATCTAACCAAAATTTCCGTAGTTTTGGGCATAGTTGGGGATATTTTAAAATCGGTTTTTCTGCAAAGCCTGTGTTAACTGAATTAACATATTTATTTTTTATGTTATTAATAGCTACAATTGTTGTTAGCAGTTTTGTAATATTACTTTTATTTGTTTTAGTAAAAAGAATAACATCTCGCCTTGAAAATTTCGTTGATTTAATTGATAATGTTAAATTTTCATCCGAACAAGAAATATCATTAACCGATTCACCGGATGAAATCGGTATTCTGTATAAAAAATTTGATGAGATGCAGAAAAGAATTAATCTATCTGTTAAACAACTGGAAAGTGCCAACAAGCAAATTTACCAAGCTGAAAAACTTGCTTCAATAGGTCGCCTTGCGTCCGGCGTAGCACATCAAGTTAATAATCCCTTAAACGGAATTAAATCTTGTTTATATGCTATTAAAACGGACTTTGATAATAAAGAATTATTAATACAATACCTTGATCTTATTAATGAAGGAATAGAAAATATTGAAACGGTTGTTAATAAACTATTAGGCTTTGCAAGGCAACAGCCTATTTCTGATAATATCATAAATATTAATTATGCAATTGAAAAAGTGACGGGTCTTTTTGATTATCGTTTGAAGGCAAAAAATATTGATGTAGTTATTAATCTAATGGAAAATCTTCCAAAAGTGAAAATAGATTATCACCTGTTCCAAGAAGTAGTAATGAACTTGTTGCTAAATGCGGCTGATTCAATTGAAAATTCCGGTCTTATAACTATTCACACCTATTTGTTAGATAACAATGTGTGTATGGAAATTACTGATACCGGATGTGGAATTGATAAGGAAAACTTAAAAAAGATATTTGAACCATTTTATACAACCAAAGATGTCGGAACCGGTACAGGTTTAGGACTTTCTGTTTGTCTCGGAATAATTGAAGGGCACGGCGGAAAGATAACAATTGCAAGCACCCCTAATAAAGGGACAACATTTATAGTATTTTTACCAATAAATAATAATGATGAAACTATTAATAATTGAAGACGAAAAAATATCTCGAGTATCTTTAACTAATATTTTACAAAAAGAAAATTTTGAAGTTACTGCAGCCGAGGATGGCGAGCAAGGTCTTGAACTTTTTTACAAAATTAGACCGGAAATTGTTATCACCGATTTACGGTTACCTAAAGTCGGCGGAATAGAAATTTTAGAAAAAATAATGTCCGCCTCTCCCGAATGTAAAGTTATTCTTATTACTGCTTTTGCCACGGTTGAGACTGCCGTAAAAGCACTGAAATCCGGGGCATATGATTATTTAACTAAACCTTTTTCTCCCGAAAAACTTCTATCAATACTCAGAAATATTAGGGAGATGAAAAATGTAATTGAAGAAAACACTTTACTTAAAAAACGATTAGATTTGTTGGAGAACAAAACAATTGTGGGCAGCAGCCCGGTAATGCAAAAGCTAATATCAAATATTAAACAACTAGCCTTAACAGATAGCACAATTTTAATTCAAGGAGAAAGTGGTACAGGGAAAGAAGTTGTTGCAAGAGCATTACACAATTGGGGTGATAGATGTAAAAATAAATTTGTTGCTATAAGCTGTTCATCGATACCAGAAACCCTGCTCGAAAGCGAGCTTTTCGGGCATGAAAAGGGTTCTTTTACCGGTGCAGTCAAAAGACACATCGGTTTGTTTGAAACTGCAGATAAGGGAACAATTTTTATTGATGATATTGATGATTTCCCTCTATCTATGCAAGTTAAACTCCTTAGAGTATTACAAGAAAAACAAATTAGTAGAATAGGAAGTAGTGAGTTAATTAATATTGATGTTAGAATTATTGCCGCTACTAAAGTTGATTTAAAACAAAGAGTTGAAGAAAATTTATTCAGAAAAGACCTATTCTATAGATTAAATATTATTCCTTTAATTTTACCTCCTTTGCGAGAGAGGAAAGAGGATATTCCAGAGCTTATCGACCATTTTTTCGGGAAACTTAATGCAAAAGAAAAGATTAATTTATTAACTCCTGAAATTTATAAGGGCTTATTAGAATATAATTGGGAAGGGAACGTTAGAGAATTGGAAAATATCGTTCAAAGAATTATTGCTCTTGCTTATACGGGAAATATAACATTAGAAAGTTTAAACTTATTAAAACTAAACGTAACAAATAATGATAAATCGAAAGATAATTACCCGACATTTGAAGAATTTATTTCATCTAAAGAAGAAGAAATTATAACTTGGGCATTAAAAAAAAGCAATAACAGCATTTCATCAGCAGCTAAACTTTTAGACATTCCCAGAACAACATTAGCCAGTAAAATGGAACGCTTAAAAATAGGAAGAAGTTAGTTTTATATTAAATATAAAGTACACTTACCATATATTAATATTTGTTACAATAAGTGTACTTATTAGTGGTCGTTTTTTAGGTTTAAGATTCTAATCTTTCTAAACTTTTAGTTTTGTAATGAGCTTTTGTTTCGGTTCTACAACTAGGACAGAATTGCCATTCCGGCTTTATGGGATAATGACATTGTTGACAAAAGTTTTCAGATAAATCAGTACCGCAATGAGGACAATATGCTCTTGTACCGTTTAATTCTCCGTTACAATTTGGGCATATCATCGTTTTATAACTATTCGGTCTGGTAATTAAATAAATCGTCCAACCAAAGAACAAAGAAGTTAAGGCTAAAAACGCCCAAATTCCGGGGTTTCTTACATCTCGCTCTTGTGCATCAGTATAAACCCAAGTAGGTAATAAAAACCATAAAAATGCTATAGAAAAACCTAACAAGATACCAAAGATTACATTAAGCACAGAAAACACATCCTGTTCAGCCAACCGGTTCTGATTTGCATAAAACTTCTCGTTAACACTATCATCTACTTTCATATAAAGATTACCGATTACGTTGTTGTTATTATCCATTACAGGAACGGTAAAAGTTGTTGAAGTAGGCTGTAATAAGTACCAATCATCGTGTGGATTATAAAATCGCCAATAATTTCCGTCGTAAAATCTTTCGTTTCTATCCGATCTTAAAAAATCTGAAAAATCAATGTCACTGTTTTTATCAATCAGTTTTGTTAAAAAATCATTTCTACTTTTGTAAAAACCGTCATTTTTTATAACTTCAAAATATTTATCATAAGATTCATTCATATATCTAAACTCTTCTTTTGGAATTCCGAATAAAAAATTCCCGTTTATATCAGACATCCATAAAAACTTTTTCGGAGCATCAAATTTTTGCCTATCTACAAAGTACTTTGATTGAATATTATTAATTACCGAATTATTAAAAGTAGTCTGGTTAATGCTTTCCGCAATATTTTGTATCGTTTTATCTTTCTTTAGAGTTGCTCTAATACTCGAAGCAATGTTTCTAAGATCATTAATGTTGGCACTCGAGAATTTTTCAAAATAACTTTTAAATTCTCGCTTATGTTTTTCAAATTGAGCAGTTCTGTAGGGAAACTGTATTAATATTATAACTAAAGAAATTAATGCTATTACTAATGCCGGAATAGCTAACTTCACTATCATTTTTTTTCTCTGCATTTTAAACTCCTTTTTCTAATTTTATTAAAAATTCTTTCTTTGTTTGTAACTAAGTAATAATACCGGTGAAATAGCCAATGTAATAAATGTACCTAACATTAAAAATATTATCACTGCAACACCGGTTGGTCCTATAGCATTAACAATACTATTTACCTTTAAATATTCCCAAATTTTGGACAGACTTAATTTCAAGCTAATTAAATAAATTATTGTAAAGACAAAAATCAAACTAAATATTATTTCGATAATTGGTCTTATAAATTTTGAACTTTCCAAGTTATTAGTCTCTACTTCAGGCATTGTATTATTGACAGTTTTAATTAAGTTTTCTAATACGATAGGTGCCGGTTTTTCTGTTTTTACCGAATCAAAAATTTGTAGTGTCTTTTTTAGCTCTTCAAAGTTTTGTTTACACACTTCACAATTTTCAACATGGTTTTTAATATCTATTAAATGGGCTTTTGTACCTTCGTTATAAAATAAATCGAGCAAATAGTTTTTATTATTACAGTACATTTCTATTTCTCCTTTTTTAATGTTTTTTTCAACATGCTTAAGGCATTGTGGAACCTTGCTTTTAGTGTTCCTTCAGGAGTGTTTGTCATTTCAGCAATTTCCTTAAATTTTAATCCTTGAAAATGTTTGAGTAAAATTATCTCTTTTAAATATGGATTTAAGCTTTCAATTGCTTTTGTTAATCTATCTTTTGTTTCAATATCTTCCAAAATATCGTATGGGTTTATTTTGTCATCCGTTACTTCAGCGGTTGTTTCAAAAACTTCATCTATATCAATATATTGGTAAGAATACCGTTTTAATGACATCTCATTTCTTGTGATATTTAATGCGATTGTAAAAATCCAAGTTTTTACACTTCCTCTATTGGGATTGAAAGTGTGAGAGGCAAACCAAACTCTTGTAAAAGTTTCTTGTAGAATATCTTCCGCAACTTCTTGTTTGTTTGTATACCGAAGAACAAAATTATAAATTCCGATATTAAATCTTGAATATAATTCTTGCAACGCTTTTGTATTTCTACAATTAATAAATTCTATTAGTTCTTCGTCAGTATTCTTATGCATTCAGTCAAATTAATTATTTTTAGCTTCTACAACACTATACCGGCTTAATAGTAAAAAGGTTGTAGTAATTAAGTAATATGTTCAAAAATAATTATTTTATAGGATATATCAACTAATAGATATTGTTATAGGAAAAGATTGTTGAGTGAGAATTAGCGAATTAGATTTAAGTAGAAAATTTTGATATCAATAATTCAAAGTTAATGATTGGACTAACTTAGAATTGTTAGTCCAATACTTCTACAATTTTACCATGAATTAATGGTCTAAATCTTATATGCTTTGTATTTTCTCTTGAAGGATAACACCTATTTGAAAGTAAGATAACAAACAATTCCTTCTCTTTATCTACCCAAATACTTGTGCCCGTAAAACCGGTATGACCGAATGATTTATCCGAAAATTTATTACCGCAGGACGGTTTATTTCCGGATTTAACATCCCATCCGTAACCACGTTCCGATTTAGTATAATTTTTATCAGTCCAGTTATTTATCAAATCTTGATCAAACAGCTTTTTATTGGCAAACCAACCTCCGTTTAACAATGTTTGAACATAAATTGCTAAATCATGACCGGTAGAAAATATTCCGGCATGTCCGGAAACACCTCCGAAGAAATAGGCATTTTCGTCGTGAACTTCTCCCTGTATAAGCCTCTTACGATATATCTCATCTATTTCAGACGGTGCAATTTGTTTTTTTAATTTTTTATTTGGGTTGAACATTGTATTTTTCATCCCCAAAACATCAAACAAATTTGTTGTTAAAAATTTATCTAAACTTTCGCCAGTTACTTTTTCGATAATTCTTTGTAATGTAATCATGCTTAAGTCGCTGTAAACAACCTTTGTATTTGGTTCGTATGATAATTGCAAATTATCTATTATTTCGTATGCATTCTCTCTTGTTTTACATTTTTCGTAAAATTTGATGAAAGGAGGCAGACCCGAATTATGCAATAATAAGTTTTTTATTAATATTTTATCTTTACCGTATGATATAAAATTTGGTAAATATTTACAGACTTTATCATCTAAATTAATTTTGCCTTGTTGAACAAGAAACATTAAAGCAGGAGTAGTACCTACAACTTTTGAAAGAGAAGCAATATCATAGATTGTCGCTGTTGTTACTTTTTCACTTCCTTTTTCATAAGTGTAATTGCCAAACGCTTTTTCATATATTAGTTTTCCTTTATAACCTACTACTAAAACAGCACCCGGAAATACAGAATCTTTTATTGCCCAATTCATTAACGAATCAACTTCATTAAATTTAAAGTTTGAATCATTGCCGCCTTCCGGGGATTTTAATTCGCTCGAAAATCGAAATAGTCCGTCTCCGAATTTATATTCGGTATCCGGAATAGTAATAGGTAAAGTACCGCTTATTTTTGCTCTTCCAAATAATGCATCAAACATCGCTTTTTGAGAATAATATACACCCCCATAAGAAGTTAAATATGCGGGAGCTTTAGCAAACTTATTAAGGATATAAGGATTACCAAAACTTAAAACAACAAGTGGTTTATTTAATTCAATAAGCTTATTAATGAATGATTGATGACGCGAATCTATATCAACAGTCCCTTGAAATGATCTTACACCTACAAACGTAGGCAAAATTATGTAATCTGCTTTTTGAGCTAATTTATACATATTATCGTATTCTTTATCGGTGCTTTTTCGTGATAATCTTCCTAATTGAATGGTTTCAAATTCTGAGCTTACAAGTTTTTCAAAAGTTGTAATGTTCTTATCTGTTAGTTTAGCTCTTGTATCTCTTAAAGTAATACAAACTACTTTTTTGAAGTCTTTAAGATTAATCGGTACCGCATTTTTATCATCTTTAACTAATGTTATAGATTTTTGTGCAATTTCTTCGGCAAGTCTTCTTGGTTCGTTAAGTGATACAACTTTATCAATTTTACCGATATTAATAAATCTATCTTCATCAAGCTTCAAGCTCTTTTTTGCAGCTAAAATTTTTCTTACGCTTTTTTCTATTCTGCTTATCGGTATCTTATTTTCCCTAACTGCTTCAATTAAAGCATTAACCGAAGCAATAGGGTCATCAGGATAAATTAAAATATCAGTACCTGCTTCGATACACATAATTGTTGCTGTTTTAGTATCAAAATTTTTTGTTATTGCATGCATATTCATCGCATCGCTAACAATCATTCCTTTAAAACCGAGTTCTTTAACCAGCAACTTAGATATAATATTTTTTGATACCGAAGCAGGGGTATTTGGATCATCTTCATAAGCCGGTACACCCAAATGCCCTACCATTACCGAAGATACCCCGTCATCAATAGCTTTTTTAAACGGAAGTAAATCTGCAGTATTAAATTCTTCTTTTGTAAGCATTATCTTAGGCATTTCTCTATGGCTATCTAACGAAGTCGCTCCGTGTCCGGGAAAATGCTTTGCCGTAGTTAGCATATTTCCGTCTTTCATCCCTTTAATGAACGCATCGGTAAATTGAGAGATTAAACCTGTATTATCGGAGTATGCACGAATATTAACGATAGGATTTCTATAATCATGATTTATATCAACAACCGGAGCATAATTCTGGTGAACTCCTATTGCTCTACTTTCTCTTGCAGTATATAATCCCATTAGATATGCTAAATTTGGTTCTCTTGTTGCGGCAATTGCCATATTATAAGGGTATTCTACTGCGTCTTTCAACCTCATTCCTAAACCTCTTTCAAAATCAGAGGCTATCAATAAAGGAATATCCGCAAGTAATTGCAAATGATTTGTAAAAGCAGCTTGATTATAAATATCCCCCTCAAAAAATACTACTCCGCCGACTTTCATGTCTTTAACAAGATACTCCAATCTTGATTTGCCGGCTGTATCTTTTTTAAACATATTACTATTGGCATCGGGAAAAATCATTTGTGCACATTTTTCTTCAAGTGTCATTTCTTCAAGAATACTTTCAATCCATACCTTATCACTACTTGTAAGGTGGAAAACATCAGGATACGTTATACCTTTTTTATTTAGCATGCTCTTATTTAATCCGTTAAATGAAAAAATAATTAATAACAATACCGAAACAAGAGAAATTCTATACATTAATGCTTCTTTCCGAATTCCGGTTTAACTTTAATCCATTTTACAATAATAATTGAAGGAACTGAACAAATTAACACCCATAAAAAGAAGTGCTGATAACCGATTAATTCTTGTAACCAACCGCTTATCATACCCGGTAGCATCATACCTAAAGCCATAAAGCCGGTTGTAATTGCGTAGTGAGCTGTTTTATGTTCTCCGTCACTTATATAAATCATATAAAGCATATAAGCCGTAAAACCGAAGCCGTAGCCAAACTGCTCAACGGAAACACATAACGATATAATAAAGAAATTTTCAGGCATAGCATATGATAGATAAACATACGCAATATGAGGAATATTCATAATTAAAGCCATTGGCCATAACCAATATTTCAATCCCTTTTTTGATGCAACAATACCGCCTAACAACCCGCCGATAGTTAACGCTAAAATTCCGAAAGTACCATAAATTATACCTACATGACCGGTTGTTAAACCTAAACCGCCGGCTTCTCTACTATCAAGTAAAAACGGTGAAGCAAGTTTAACTATTTGAGACTCGCCTAAACGATAAATTAATAGGAAAGTCAATATAAAACCGATATTTTGCTTCTTAAAAAACAATGCAAAAGTTCTAAAAAATTCTTTTAATACACCGTCATCGGTACGTTTTGCAGGAACATCAATTTTAGGATAAGGTAATACAAACTTATGATATGCAAAGAATAAGCCGAACATTATTGCTAATACAGAAAATGTAATAACCCAAGCAAGTTTAATATTGCCGCTACTAAATTCAAAGCTTGCATCTGTTTGATATGTTAATTTTGGGTCTAATTGAATTAAAGCAAATGCCGGTTTATCCCAATTATTTTGATTAAAAACAAAACGAGTACCTTCAATTAATTCTATACTCTTATCGCCGCTGGCACGAGTAAAATTAACAACTATATCTTCATTTGTGTCCGGTTTTTTGGATAAGTGGAAATAAATTAAACCATAATTACCGGTTGTTTTTTTATCAACGATAATTTTTTTAGTTGGACCAAAATATTTTCGTATAAAATGCTCTATAGGATTAACAATATAATGTCTCCAAACACCTTCATTTTTCGTATCAACTGCTTTAACCGTTTCAATATTATAAAAACCTAATTTCGTATTATGAGTTAATACTACAGTTTTTATTGAATCAAATTTTTCAATCGGAATTTTGTTTGTTGCAACTTGAACATCTGTTTGAGAAGCAATTATTCTTAAGTCTCCGTCAGTTGGTTTTACACTAACCGAGTCTAAAACAATTTCTTGAACAATCTGGGTATTCGGTTTGCTGATAAATGTTATTTTATCTGAGGGTAATCCTGTTGATACTTCAAAATAGCCGGCAAGAATAATCAATAAACCTTGACCGGTAATCATTGCAAAACGATAAAAAGTACTTCTAATTCCTACAAAAAAAGCTTGTTGGTTTTCACTTAGCCCTAACATATAAAAACCGTCTGCCGCAATATCATGCGTAGCAGAGCTAAATGCAATTAACCAAAAAAAGGCAAGAGTATATTGAAAAAATGCCGTTGTTGGAATAGTTAAGGCAACACCTGCCAAGCCCGCACCTACTATTAATTGCATTGTAACTATCCAAAATCGCTTTGTTTTTAGTAAATCTACTATCGGAGACCATAGAGGTTTAATAACCCAAGGTAAATACAACCAACTTGTATATAGGGCAATATCGGTATTAGATAAACCAAGTCTCTTATACATAATAACCGAAACGGTCATAACCACTACATAAGGGATTCCTTCTGCATAATACAACGAAGGGACCCACCACCACGGATTTCTTTCTTTTTTCTCAGTTGACATCAATTCGTTCCTAATTTACTTAATTAATCTATAAATTTTTTGCCATTAATGCTGCACCAATAGCAGGTTCAAAGATCGGTAAAATTATTTTTACATTTTTTAATTCATCTACTTTTGCATTAAATATTTTTGCATATAAGTTTTCGGTTGTAATAGTTCCGCCTATTAAACTTAAATTCATTATATCTTCTTTTAACTTTGCATACATACTCTTTAAATGAAGAATTAATTCTGTAGATTCTTCTTCTAATATTGAAATGCAGATTGGGTCCCCTTTTTCTGCAGCCCTAATTACGGACGGAGTGACAGAAGCAATATCAAAATTGTTTTTATAAATTTCTGTAATTAACTCAGATGTATCGGTAATTTTAAATTCTTCGGCAATAATTTCTTTTAGTAAAGTATTTCTGCCTCTACCGTCAAAACATTTGGAAAGTGCAATTAAACCTTTTTTACCGATTGAATAACCGCTTCCTTCATCACCTAAAAAACGACCGAAACCGCCAACTCTATGAATATTCCCTTCTTTATCTTTCCCGAACATAATTGAACCGGTACCGGCAATTAAAATACTGCCCGGATTTCCGGCAAATGCACCCTCTAAAGCTACACGGGCATCACTTTCAACTCTAATTTTTTTAATCTTAATTTCTTTATTAAAAAACGATTCCGATATTCCTTTTTCCAAATTTTCGGCATCTGTTCTTCTACCGGCACCTGTTGTTCCTATAACAAAACCGTTAATATCTTCAAATTTAATTTTTAATTCGGTTACGGCTTCAGTAATAAGCTCACTTATCATATCCGAAACTTTTTCAACACCTTGTATTAAAAAATTTGAAGCATTTCCTTTGCTTTCATAAATAACAGTCAAATTTTCATCAGTAACAACACATTTGGTTTTTGTACCGCCGCCGTCCATTCCTATATAATACATAATCTCCCTATAATAAAATTTTTAAATCTTATAAATATAAAAAATAATATTAAATATATTTAACTAAAACGTTTATTTTATTAAAATTTTATATTTTTTTTGTATTTTTTAAACAGCATTTTTAAAGGTATTTTATTTTAATTTAGCTATTTGTATTTTTGTAGATTAAACGGAGATTTTTTATCATGTTATATTTTTTATTAATTGCATTTATTTTTTCAGCATTAATTATTGCATATTTTTTACTGAGAAACAATAAAGCAAATAATAAAAATATCGATACTCAGCATTTAAAATCTATTCACAAGAAATATACCGAACAAATTGACGACTGCAATAAAAGCATTTCAAATTATAAAGAACAGATTTCAGAACTTCAAAACAATGTACGGTTATTAAAGATAAAAAGCGACGAACTTGCTCGCATTAATGTTAGTTTAGAAGAGGAAATTCAGCATCTTAACACTAAACAACTTAGAATTGAAGAGCTTCAAAAACAAAAAGAAGAATTTTTTGCAATATATGTGCACGATCTAAAAAATCCGACTTCAACTATTCAAAATCTTACAGAATTATTAAACTCCTATGATCTATCTTTTAATGAACAAAAGGAAATTATAGATACTTTAAACGCTCTTTCAAAACGGATAATTAATCTAACCAACGAAATTTGTAAAGTTGTTGTAGAAAATGAAATTAATCTAAAGTTTGAATTTAAACTCGGTAGAATTCAGGATATACTTAAAAAGATTTATATTAGAAATATTTATAAAGCAAGAAAAAAGAACATTAGCATATTATTAAATGTTGCTGAAGATTTACCCGATGTAAAAATTGACCCTGACAAAATCGAAGATGCTCTTGAAAATTTAATTGATAATGCAATAAAATTTTCCCCGTTAAATAAAACCGTATTTATTGAAATAAAAAAAATTGAAAATTCAATAGTAATTAAAATTGCAGATCAAGGTCTAGGTTTTACCGATGATGATTTGAATAGAATATTTATTAAAGGTGAAACCTTAAGTTCTAGACCCACTGCAAACGAACCGAGTAGCGGTTTAGGTCTTTGGATAGTAAAAAGAATAATTGATGAACATAAAGGTACGATTGCTGTTGAAAGCATAGCCGAGAAAGGTTCAAAATTTACTATAAAATTACCAATTAATAAATGATAAAATTATTCCTTCTCTCCGTATATCATATAAAAATTTAGCGTTGTGTTAAATTCTGTAGTTTTATTAAGTCTTTTATTCTCTTCAATTTCATTTTTCATTAGCTCGATGCCTAAATTATATTCTTCGTCTGTTATATCAGATAATTGTGATGTAGCGTCTTTCACTAAAAATGTATCATTAAAAATATCATAATCTACTTTTTTATTAATTACAATATCTGAATGCTCTTTTTTTACATTCTTATAACCGGCTTCCTTAACCCAATTTAATATATCTTCAATTTTAGGAAAACGTTTTTTATCGTTTTCAAAAGTATTTTTAAAGTACTTAAATATATACCATTCGTTTTCACTATCAACCGGATTAGTAGCAAAGATACAGAATTTACCGCCGGATTTAACTAAATTTATTGATGATAAAACAAATTCCTTCGGATTCGGAAAATGGTGCATTGCATTTATTGAAAATACGATATCAAATTTTTCATTTTTCAACGGTAATTTATTTGCGTCGCCACAAAACAAATTTAATTTTTCGTTGCATTTTGCTTTTTTAAGCATTCCGGTTGATAAATCTAAGCCAAAAAGAATATTTTTTGTATCAATATTTGATAACCAATAACCGGTACCGCAACCTATTTCTATTATTTTTTTTGATGTTTCTGTATCCGTAATATTTAACAACTTTGCTACAATTCCGGGTAGTTTACTTGTTTTGTATCTATCATCATAAATTTTTGAAACTTTGTTATAATCAGTTTTCATTTTTAATCTCAAAAATAACGGTATCAAAATATTTATTACCGTATTCGTCAATTACTTCTACTTTTAATGTATTAAACCCTTCTTCAATATTATTTGGTAATTTGCCTCTCCAAATGTGAGAAGTATTTTCAGCATGCATCCACGATTTGAATAAAGTCGGATTTTCTTTTATCATTTTATTTATTGTTGCATCTCCGGTAATAAAGTTTTCTGCATTAATTTCGGTTTTATCATTTAATAAGAACTTCACTTTTGTATATTTATTTCCGTTAAAAACATTTGCATAACAGTATAAACTATCAGAATTTTTATTTACCCCCATCGGTTCAAAAATTCTAACTTGAAATTCTTTGGAATAAGTTAACGGATAATAACTTTGTTTATAATTGCTGCCTGAAAATTCAAACACATTATATCCTCTTGGGGTACCGTCTAACTGTAAAGCAAACGGAATACCTCTATAATCTTTTAATCCGCTCCACCAACTTCCGCAAACCGCACCACAAATATATTGTCTAATTTCTTTATTATTTTTTGTATAATAAAAGTTATGCTCTTGAGTATGGGTATGACCGCATAAAAGAATTACTTTTTCCCTAGTATCCAGGATATCAAAAAAATCATCTTTGTTTAATATCTTGTTTGCATCATAATCCCCTCCGATACTATTTACCGGAATATGCATATTAATTACAATTGTTTTGCTTTTGTCAGTATTTTCTAAATCACTTTTTAACCAAATTAGCTGTTGTTTATCAATTCCCCCTGTGTATGTCTTCTTGCCGTCTACAAGACCTTTATAGTCAATATTATCCATCACAATAAAGTGGATATTACCGTATTCAAAAGAATAATATTGCGGTCCGTAAACTTTTTTAAATGTCTCTAATGATAATTTATCACTAATAGATTCATAATCCAAATCATGATTTCCCGGGACAAAATACATCGGAATATTTAATTTTGATAAAACTTGATTAGTAGATTCGTATAATTCCTTATTATCATAAACAATATCACCCAAAAATATTGCAAAATTATAATTTGTATTTACAAACTTACTTACAAATTCATCACGCATATATCCTATTTCGGTTTCGTTACGACTTTGCGGATCTCCAAGAACCAATGTATTAAAATCATTCTTAGTTTCACTTTTAAACAACGGAAAATATAACTCATCATTACTCTTCCCTATCGGTTTTATACCGCAACCGGTTTCTGCATCATACTTATTATAGAATATCGGAATATTATATTTATTCAACGGTAAATCATAATTTGCCGGTTTTACAACAAAAATGAAGTCGTTTTCTCCCTTTGGCAGCTCACATCTTCCGTTTTTATCTGTTTTAACGGTAGTGTATTGGTTAGAAACCCCAATTCCTTCAAGTACATTTTCATTTTTATCAAAAACCAAATTTTTATTTGAATCTTCAAAAACAGTTACTTTATAAATGGTTTGTGCAAAACTGATACTACCTGTTAAAAAAGCCGCAATTATCAAAAATAAGATACGCTTAAACATAAAAACCTCAATTGTTTTTGTAAAATTAAAACTAATTACTTAAATTTTAAAATAAAATAATAATTAATATTCCGCAAACGAAACCTTTTAATAAATTTTCGTGTTAAAATTTAAACAATATTTACAATTAATACAGAGGTAAAAAATGATATCTGAAAAAATGACAGCAGCTCTGAACAAACAACTTAATGCAGAATTATATGCTTCATATTTATATTTATCGATGGCTGCTTACTTAGAAACCACTCCTTTTGAAGGAATGGCTCATTGGATGAAAGAACAATCTAAAGAAGAATATGGTCATGCAATGAAATTCTTCGAGTATATTAACGAAGTTGGTAAGCGTGCAAAATTAGAAACATTAGAAGAACCAAAATTTGAATGGGAATCACCTAAAGCTGCTTTTGAAGGTGCTTTTGAACATGAATTAAAAGTTACAAAAATGATTAACGATTTAGTAGCTTTAAGCCGTGAAGAAAACGATTACGCTACCGAAGCTTTCTTAAGTTACTTTGTTAAAGAACAAGTTGAAGAAGTTGCTTCAGTTACAAAAATTATTGACAAATTTAATGCAATTAACGGCAGTGTTGGCGGTTTATTCTATTTAGATAAATCTTTAGGAAAAAGAGAATAATCTTTTTTTAAGTGGAACGATGAAAAAGTGAAACGGTGCCTGCCCCAAAAGGGTGGGCATTTTTGTTTTAAACCGTGGAACGGTGATACGGTGGAAGGGTGATACGGTGGAACAGTGATACGG
>JAEXOD010000213.1 GCA_023447335.1 Bacteroidota bacterium | reverse complement strand
GTCTTATGTGAGATTCCATAGCTGCTTTTGCGGCACTAACAGCTCCGTAATGAGGAATTACTGTTTGGCTTCCCGCACTTGTTAAACCAAATATTCTTCCCCCTTCGGCAAATAAATCGTTTTGAATTAATCCTTGTGTCCAATAAACAAGACTATGCGCCATAACGTCCAAAGTCATAACCATTTGTGCTTGAGTAATGCAATCATTTGGATTTTTAGCAATATAAGGACGTAAAGAACCAAAAGCTAAAGAGTGAATTAAAACATTCACTTTTTCTTCTCCCTTAAACATCTCTTTTAATTCATCCAAAACATCATTTCTTCTTAGTTGATCTGCTGCGTTTATATTGTAAAATAAAGCCTTCTGTCCTGCTTTTTCTATCTTTTTTATTAAAGCTTGAACCTGAGGCATTGTAGCCAGTCTATCTAAGTGTACACCTATAATATTGTATCCGTTTTTAGCCAAGGCTAAAGCACTTGCCCCACCAAACCCGCTTGAAGCTCCTAATATCAAAGCCCATTTTTTTTCCATGTAGCACCTTTTTATTATTTTGTGAATATTTAAACTTTAAATGTACAAAAGTTTTTTTTTAATTTAAAGTTCAACTTGTTGAAAAGCGAATGCTATCTTCGCCAAGAACTTCTAATATTTCTTTAATTGAACCATCGCTGAGTGAAATTCTTTTCGCTAAATAAAAGTCTCTTCGTTTATTTCCTTGTAATAAAGAAGCATATACCGGCAAATTACCGTCAAAAGAGTCTAAAACTTTTCCTAATTTTTTTATCGTTTCTTCGTTATGAATTGCTTCGTCAATATATAAAATTACTTTTTTTGTCAATTTATATCTGGCTTCTACTAACGAATAAACTTCGTCCGCATGTAGTTTTATTCCGTCACCTGCAGCTTCAACTCTTCCGCTCACTAAAACCGGATTTTCCTTTTCAATATATTTACCATAAACATCATAAACTTTAGAGAAAGCCAAACATTCACAACTTCCCGAAAAATCATCTATTTTAAAAAATGCCATCAATTTATTTGACTTATCAATTTTCGTTTTTACATCCGTAATAACGCCGCATACATATACATTTGTACCGTCTGTAAAATCCCCTGCTTCCCCTAAATTGCCGGCAGCAAACGAGTTATATTCGGTAGTAAAATTAGAAAGAGGATGACTTGATAAATAAAATCCTAAAACTTCTCTTTCTCTTGCAAGTTTTTCTTTTGTATCCCATGGTTCAATATTTGGTAATTCAGGTTCTTCAAGCTCCATCTCTTCATCACCAAACAGACTATCCATATCCTCATATCCAATTTTTGAAGAGTTTGAAGCATAATTAAGAGCCAACTCCACTGCAGCAAAATTTTGTGCTCTTGTCCCTTTTGTATCATCAAATGCTCCCGCAAGCACCAGCCCTTCAAGTATCCTTTTGTTTACAATTCGCGTATCAACTTTTTTGCAAAAATCAAATATACTTACAAAGTTTTTTCCGTTTTCTTCTCTTGCCCTAATTATTTCTTCTACGGCATTTACACCCACGTTTTTTATTGCAGCAAGCCCAAATACAATTACTCCGTTTTCAACAACAAAATATACCGAAGGTTTATTCACGCTGGGGGTTAATACTTTGACCTTTAGTTTTCTACAGTCTTCCAAAAGAATTGAAACTTTATCGGATTTACCATATTCCTTTGTAAGGTTAGCTGCTAAAAATTCCGGTAAATAATGTGCCTTTAAATAAGCCGTTTGATAAGCAACTATACTATATGCAACAGCATGACTTTTATTAAATCCATAATTTGCAAATTTATCAATGTCATCAAAAATGGCTTCAGCAATTTTGGCGGGAATACCGTTTTTTTCGGATTGTTCTAAAAATATTTTTTTCTGCTTAAGCATTGTTTCGGCATCTTTTTTACCCATCGCTCTTCGTAATAAATCCGCATCGGCTAAAGTCATCCCCGCAACTTTATTTGCAATCTGAATAACTTGTTCTTGATAAACAATTATACCGTATGTTTCTTTTAGTATTGGTTCTAAAAGCGGATGTAAATATTCTACGGGTTCTTTTCCGAATTTTCGAGCAATAAAAGAATCTATATATTCCATTGGACCCGGTCTATACAATGCGTTCATTGCAGAAAGATCTTTAATAGATGTAGGAACAAGTCTCTTTAAATATTCCCGCATCGGGGCACTTTCAAACTGGAACACCGCAGTAGTTTGACCTCGTGCAAATAAGTCATAGGTCTCTTTATCATCAAGAGGAATATTTTCTATTTCAACTTTTATTCCCCTTGTTTGTTTAATGTAATCAATTGCCTGTTGAATAATTGTTAAAGTGCTTAAACCCAAAAAATCCATTTTTAATAGACCGGCTTTTTCTAGTTCGTCTTTATCAAACTGAGTAACCAGCATATTATCTTCTTCTGCCCTAATTAACGGAACGTAATTACTTACATCACCGGGGGCAATAACTACTCCGGCGGCATGCCGTGAGGAATTTCTATTTAAATTTTCTAATATTTTACCATATTTGATTAGGTCTTTTATTACTTGATCATCACTTTCTTTAACCCATTTAAGCTCAGGCACTTTATCCATTGCCTCTTGAATTGTAAAAACCTTTCCGAATTTTGTAGGAATTTGTTTATTAATTCCGTTTACAGTCGGGATGGGGATTCTTAAAACTCTTGCAACATCTTTTAGCACTGCTTTAGAAGAAAGACGGTTAAAAGCAATAATCTGGCTAACTGAACTTTCCCCATATTTTTGTTTAACGTATTCTATTATATCTGCTCGTTTGTCATCCGCAAAATCCACGTCAATATCGGGCATTGATTTACGCGAAGGGTTTAAGAACCTCTCAAAAAGTAAATCATAATCAAGCGGGTTTACATCAGTAATTCCCAAAACGTAGGCTACCATACTTCCGGCTGCACTACCTCTTCCGGGTCCAACTGAAATCCCCATAGATTTGGCTGCGTTAATAAAATCTTGAACTATTAAAAAGTATCCGGTAAATCCCATGCTTTTTATTGTCTCAATTTCAAATTTTAGCCGATCGGTAACTTCGGGTGTTATATTTTTTATTCTTTTTTCCATTCCCTTATAAGCCAACTCTTCAAAATAGCCGTCATAATCTTTGGTAATGCTATCTTCAGGAATTGGAAATACAGGGAATAGATAACCCGGTTTTTCCATTTTAAAAGTTATTTTTTCTTCAATCTCGAGCGTGTTTTCAATTGCGCCTTTATAGTTTTTGAAAAGCTGTTTCATCTGTTCGGCAGATTTAAAATATATTTCATCCGTACCGTAGCGAAGTTGCCTATAATCTGTTTCCGGATTTTTATCAGCGAACAATAATAAAATATTATGAGCAACGGCATGTTCTTTTTCAATATAATGGATATCGTTTGTGGCGACCATTTTCATTCCTAATTCCCTACTGAGTTTAGGAACACCTTCCAAAATATATTTATCTTTATCTAATCCGTGATCTTGAATTTCTAAGTAAAAATCATCTCCAAAAATTTCATTATATTTTATTGCCATTCTTTTTGCTTCGTCATACCTACCATCCACCAATAATGCAGAGATTGGTCCTCCGATACAACCGCTTGTACAAATTAAACCCTCGCTATACTTTGTTAAAACTTCTAAATCGATACGAGGTTTATAATAGAACCCTTCCACATGACCTATTGTGCAAAGTTTTAATAAATTCTTATAACCTATTTGATTTTTAGCTAAGAGAATTATATGATAATAATTTCTTGTTTTAGTTTTCCCCGCATCTTTTCCGGCATTCCCTTTATCAAACCTGCTTCCGTTAGCAGTTATGTAAGCTTCCATCCCTATAATAGGCTTAATACCTGCATATGTTGCTTCTCTATAAAATTCCGATACGCCATACATTACACCGTGATCGGTTAATGCCAATGCATGCATATCATGTTTTTTTGCTGCCGCAACTAAAGCATCAACAGAACAAGCCGCATCTTGCAAACTATAATGCGAATGATTATGTAAATGTACAAAATCTGCTGCCATAATAACTACCTATTAATGTTTTCCGGTATGACCAAATCCGCCGCTTCCTCTCTTACTTTTTGAGATTTTTTCGGCAGTCTCCCACTTTGCATAGCTAACTTTGCTTAGTATAAGTTGTGCTATTCTATCCCCACGTTTAATAACAAAATCCTGCATACCAAAGTTAAATAAAATTATTTTAATTTCTCCTCTGTAATCCGAATCAATAGTTCCGGGTGCATTTAAGATACCGATTCCGTTTCTAACTGCTAAACCGCTTCTACCTCGAACCTGTATTTCATAACCTGCCGGAATTTCCACACTTAAATTTGTGGGAACCAAACCGTAACTTCCGCTTTTTATAATAACTTCATCATCTATAGCAGCTCTAATATCCATCCCGCTAGCTCCGGATGTTTCATATTCCGGCAAGGGGATATCGTTATATTGATCTGATATTCTTTTAACTTTAACAACAACTTTTCTCATAAAACTTCTTACCTTCTTCTTAATACAACTCTTTTTGCTATCTGTATATCGCTTTTGTTTATAACTCGCAACACAAACATCATTGCAAAAAATGAGAATAATAAAATAAATTTATTAAAGTAGTTTAACATATTATTATAATAAAAATAATAGTAAATGACCGAAGTAACTAAAATTAACCCGATAATTCGTAATATTTTCCCAATTTCATAATCAACCTTGTAAAATTTTTGAGACACAAAATATAAACTTATACACATGGATAGATAGCTGAACAAAGTTGCAAATGCTGCTCCCATCAAACTAAAGTATGGAATTAAAACAATATTTGAAACTACATTTATTATAGCGCCTATTAGTGTAACATAAGGTAAATATTTTGTTTTCTCTTCTATATAAATACCTGCATTAAAGTTTACATACATACCGTGGAAAACATACGACAAAAGGATAATCGGAACAATTGATAAACCACTCCAAAATGGCTCGGCTATCAAATTGCTATGAGTTCCTATTTTTAGTTTCGCAAAATCATCAACAAATAATGTTACAAAAATCCAAATTACACTTGCAGCTATTACAAACAAAGTAAGAATTTTCGCAAAGATTTCTTTTGCATCCTTTTCTTTTGCGTTAAGCAAGAAAAAAGGCTGCCAAGCGTATTGAAACATATTCACAAATAACATCATAAATATTCCCAATTTATAATTTGCAGTATAAATTCCAACAGTTGCATCATTAGTCATTGCAGTTAAAATTGGCCTATCAATAACCTGCACAATTGTTGCCGAAATACTTGCCGGCAAATACGGTAACCCGAACTTTAACATTTTATAAAGTTCATCTTTATCTATTGTAAATTTTAAATTTTTAATTATTTCGGGAAGTAACATTAAAAAAGCAACAAAAGATGCAATTAAGTTACTTAAAAATATTGCTTCTATACCGTATTTAAATTTTATAATAAAAACCAAAATTAAAGCAATATTTAAGATGATAAATGACATTTTAACAAATACGAATTTGCCGGCTTTTCTTTGAAGTCTTAAATTTGCAAAGGGAACCAAAACTAAAGTATCAAATAATAAAATCAGAACAACATATAATATCAAATAATTATATTTCTCAGGAACTTGCATCAAGAAAACAAAAGGGGTTTTAAAAATTAAAATAATAACACTTAATATTATTGAAGTGCCTAATACAAACCAATAAGCAGTTGAAAACACACCTTTCTTTTTTTCTGATTGTGCAACAGATGAATATTTTAGAAATGCGGAATCCATTCCGTATATGTACACAATATTTAAGAATGCTATATAAGCATAAATATTACTATAAATTCCAAAGTCGGCTTCGCTTAAAAAGTGCGTGTAAAAAGGGACTAATATAAAAGCTAAAAACCGCCCAATTATAGTACTAATACCATAAACGGCGGTATCCTTAAATAATTCTTTTATTTTACCAAGCATTAAAAATTTATTCCTTAAAAAAAGGAGCTAGCATATCAATATAAATCCGGGGAGGTCTAGTTGCCTTTTTAGTATCTTTATTAATAAATATATGTTCTGTAAAACCGGTACATAATAATTCACCGGTTTCAAATCTGCGAATTGAATACTCAATTCTTACTTTGGCACTATACAACACTTTATTAACTGCTTCAATCTCTAATAAATCGTCATACACGGCTGCGTTTATATATTTTACATTGGCTTCTAAAAGAGGTAATTGATATCCGCTTTCTTCAATCGTTTTATAAGGTAAGCCAATAGAACGTAACAATTCGGTTCTACCTACCTCAAAATATTCCAAATATTTTCCGTTATATACAAATGCCATTTTATCTGTATCGGCATATCTAACTCTAATTAATGTTTTATTGCTAATCATAACTATTCTTCAAAAACTCCGATATTTCCAAATTTCTCAATTCTATTTATAACTAATTTTTCGGGTTTTATTTTTTGCAATTTAGATAATTCTTCAATTAAAATATTTTTTAAAGTTTCTGCAACTTCTTTAGGATTAGTATGGGCACCTCCCAAAGGTTCAGGAACAATTCTATCAATAATTCTCTGTTTTAATAAATCCTTCGGTGTAAGTTTTAAAACTTCGGCAGCTTGTTCTTTATATTCCCAGCTACGCCATAAAATAGAAGAACATGATTCAGGACTAATTACAGAATACCATGTGTTTTCAAGCATCAATATTCTATCCCCAACGCCGATACCTAAAGCTCCGCCGCTAGCCCCTTCACCTATTATAACTACAATAATCGGAACTTTTAGTTTACTCATTTCAAATAAATTACGTGCAATTGCTTCTGCTTGTCCGTTTTGTTCGGCTTCTAAACCGGGATAAGCACCGGGAGTATCAATAAAAGTTATAACAGGTAATTTAAACTTTTCTGCAAGTTTCATCAGTCGAAGTGCTTTTCTATAACCTTCAGGATTAGCCATTCCAAAATTTCTATAAATATTAGACTTTGTGTCTCTCCCCTTTTGATGACCTATTACCATCACTTTTTTACTGCCGATAGTTGCAAAACCGCCGATAATTGCCTTATCGTCTTTATATAATCTATCACCGTGTAATTCTATAAAATCACTTGCAATCAAGTATAAATAATCAAGTGTAAACGGGCGTTCAGGATGACGTGCAAGCTGTACCACCTGCCATCTTGTTAAACTACCGTATATATGACGTTTCAGTTTTACAACTTTTTCTTCTAAACTTTGTATTTCATCCGAAATATCTAAACTATTCTGATATTTCTTCATTTCTTCAATTTTATTTTCAAGCTCAACTATCGGTTTTTCAAATTCCAACACAGTTTTTGCCATGTTTAACTCCTAATTAATAAAGATTTTAGATAAACTTTTACCTAATATTTCAATATCTAACCAAATATTTTGGTTCTTGGCATAAAATAAATCTAATTTTTCAGTCTCGGTTTTATCATTTTCATCCAATAATTCAGTGAACCACAATCCTGTTAAACCGGGTTTTCCTAAATATAATCCTTGTATTTCGTTACCGTTTTTTGGACCGACTAAACTTTTCTTTCCTACAAAAACCTTCCATACCGAAAGAATTAAATTTACAAAAGGGGTATCTATCTTAAAGAATTTAGAAATTAAATATACACAAGGATAAATAAAAAGTAAAATAAAGAATGAAACTACTAAATCAAATAATCTTTTGGTTGTTTTGTGTAGCCAAGAAGAGATATTATAATGAACTTTTAATAAAGGGACATCTTTTAGAACTGTTATTGATGATTTACCTACCAAATAATCATGTTCTTCTCCGCTAACTAAAAAATCAACATTAATATCTCTACAACTTGATACAACTGCAAATATTTTTTCAAAACTTATGTCATCAGAACTAAAAATTACTTTTTCAACCTTATTGTCCAAAATTGTTTTTTTAATATTTTCAATCGTTCCTAAAACAGTAAATCCGTTTTTTTCCTGTCCAATTTCTTTGGCGGAAACAGATACTAAACCAATAACATTATTTAATACCATTAAGTTGCTTTTAAGTTTTTGCCCTAACAAGGCGGCTTTATCGCTTGTACCTACAATTAAAGTTTTTGTATTTTTATTTTCACCTAAACCAATTTTAAAGAATACTTTTAAGATAATTCGCCATGCTGAAAAAGTTAATAAGGAAATTAGAAAAGTTATTAATACAACCGCACGACTAAAAGCATACTGTTTTAAGAAAAAAGTTAAAGATGTAATTATAAATACGCCTATAATTAAACCCAACCAACTGCGTAATATCAAAAAAGATTTCTTTTTGTAGGCACCGCTAAATAATGAAATAATAATCTGCACAACAGACGGTACAAAATAAATAGCAGGTTTATAAATAGAAGGAAACCCGATCCAGTGATCGTTTTTATAAAGTTGCTCTGCTAAATATACACCACCTGAATAAAATAAGATATCGATTAAAATAGAAATTATGGACATCTTATAAATATTTAAAAATGCTATAAATTTACGTAAATTTATTGCTACACCAAGAACAAAAGTGACAATAAACGAAGTGGATAAATGTTTTTTTACAAATATCTGCATTGCATCATAAAACATCTTTGTTTCGTCTATACTACTTCTTTTAGTACTCTCTCCTTTATAATGTATTACTTCGGTATCGTGAACATAATAAACTTTATACCCTGCTTTTTGAATTCTATAACATAAATCAAGGTCCTCTCCGTACATAAAAAAATCGGGGTCAAATCCGCCAACCTTTTCGTAAACTTCTCTCTTAAACATCATAAACGAACCGCTTATGGCATCAACTTCATACGTTTTATTTTCATCCAAATAAGTTAAATTATATTTAGCAAATAATTTATTTTTTGGAAATAAAGTGCTTAACCCCGAAACTTTTGTAAATGATGTCCATGGACCGGGGAAACCTCTTCTACAAGCTAGTTGTAATGTACCGTTTGGATTAAGTACCTTGCACCCTGCAAGCCCCGCTTCTTTTGTTCGTTCAAAAAAACTAATCATCTTTTCGAAAGTATCTTCTCTTACAATTGCATCAGGATTTATAAGCAAGATATATTTCCCTTTCGATATTTCTAATGCCTGATTGTTTGCTTTACCAAAGCCTAAATTTTTATTGTTCGCAATTACATTTACATCCTGAAATTTCTCCTGAAGAAATTCAACACTTCCGTCTTGAGATGCATTATCAACAACTATAATTTCATAGCTATATTTGGTTAGAGCCTTCTTCAAGGAAATGATTAAATTAAGTACAAATTCCTTAACATTATAGTTAACCGTAATTACGGAAATATCTACCATTTAATTACCGTAAAATTCCGAACATACTAAAAAATCTAAGTTTCCAAACCATAAAAACAGCTTCATAAACTATCTTTTTGTTCATTTTAGATTTACCTTGAACTCTGTCAGTAAATACTATCGGTTCCTCAATAATTCTAAATCCTTTTTTCCAAGCTTTAAAATTCATTTCGATTTGGAAAGAATAACCGTTAGATTTAATTCTATCAAGATCAATTGCTTCTAATACTCTTCTTTTGAAGACCTTAAAACCACCCGTACCGTCCTTAACGGGTAACCCGGTAACAATTCTTGAATACATGTTTGCAAAATAACTTAAAAGTAATCTACTCATCGGCCAATTAACAACATTAACTCCGGTAATATATCTACTTCCGATAACCAAATCTGCTTCATCAAGCCGTTTCATAAATCTACCAATATCTTTCGGATCATGAGAATAATCTGCGTCCATTTGAATCGCATTATCATATCCGTTTGCTAGCATATATTTAAAACCGGCAACATATGCAGTACCAAGCCCCATTTTACTTTCCCGTTGCAATAAATGAATCCTCTTATCTTGTTTTCCTTTCTGTTTGACGTATTCTGCCGTTCCATCCGGAGAATTATCATCAACAACAAGAATATTTGCATTGGGATAAAGTTCCAATAAATCATGGAGTAATGGTTTAATATTATCCATTTCGTTATAAGTGGGAATGATTATTAATGATTTATCCATCGATACATCCTTCTATTATTCAAAGTGACCTTTTCCGAACATTACTACAAAAACAGTTCGAAAAATAATTTTCAAATCCATGCGTAAAGACATGTTTTCAATATAAAACAAGTCATATTTTAATTTCATTTTTACATCTTCAACAGATTCATCATACTTATGTTTAACCTGAGCCCAGCCTGTTAACCCGGGTCTAACTGCCAAACGTCTTTTATAAAGAGGTATCTCTTTAGATAATTGTTCGACAAAAAAAGGTCTCTCGGGTCTTGGACCAACCAAACTCATCTCACCACGTAATATGTTTATAATCTGAGGAATTTCATCTATTCTAACTTTTCGTATAAATTTACCTACTTTTGTGATTCTAGAATCACCCTTAACAGACCAAACAGGTCCAGTGGATTTTTCCGCATCTTGTACCATGCTTCTAAATTTATATACCTTAAAAGGTTTCCCGTTTAATCCTGATCTTTCTTGTTTATAAAAAACAGGTCCTTTACTTTCTAACTTAATTGCTATCGCAGTTAAAATAGTAATTGGTAAAGTAAGTAAAAATATTAGAATACCAAAGGAATAATCAATAACTCTCTTCATTTTCATTTCCCACTCAGGCATAAGCTGCGGCATAATATTAATAAGCGGAAATCCGTAAATTTGAGCAGTTCGTGCTTGTCCGCTAATAATTTCGTATAAATCCGGTACTATTTTTAAATTTACGTTATTTTCCATACTCTTATTAAGTAATTCGATAACTACATCCTCCATCCGTTTATCTAAACAAATGATAGCTTCTTTTAAATTGTAGTCTTTCACATATTCGGTAAATTTTTCGATAGTGCCTATTACTTTTACTCCACCGTATTCTTTTTCTAAATTTACAGGGTCAACAGCTATATATCCTACAATATCTAATCCTAAAGCGCGATGTTTTTTGATAACTTCATGTACTTCGTGAGCTTTTTTATTAAAACCAACAAAAACAGCATTTCTTCTTCCGACACCGTTAATAAGTAAACGCCTCTGAAAACTTCTAACAAATAATCTTCCGCTTCCTGTAAAAAACAATAACATTCCCCAATAAATAAAAATTAAAAATCTGTTAGAAGATGAAACGTTATTTACAAAGTCATCATATAATATTAAGAAAAATAGTATAAAAATACCTATCAAAGTTACTTTAAATAATTTCGATAATTCATCCAGTCTTGAAGTTGCAAACCAAGACTGATACATACCGATAAAGAAAAAAAGCACAAACCAATAAACATAAACGGAAAATGATAAGAATAAAAACTCGAAATTAGTTAACAAAAACCAAATCGAATTTTCAGACCTAAAGGATAAGAACAGCAATAAAGTTAAATTGATTGCAATAAAATCCACAAATAACAATAAGGCTTTTTCAAACTTTTGATTCAATTTAATTCCAATAATATTTTACAAGTTGTTTAATATATGTTTTGCAATGGCTAAAGAAGCCGTTGCAGCAGGTGAAGGAGCATTACAAACATGAACTATCCCGGGTGATTTGATGAAATAAAAATCGTCTAATAATCTTCCGTCAGATGAACAAGCTTGAGCTCTTACACCACTTCCCCCCGTAATAAGATCGTTTACTTTTATTATCGGTACCAATTTTTGTAACGACTTAGTAAAAGCAAACTTATTAAAAGACCTATAATACTCCCCTAACCCCATCAATAAATATTTAATGATAACTTTTCTAAATCCTTTCCATGCAAAAATATAAAAAGTATCTTTAAAACTAAAGTCACTTTTTTTGTAGCCTTCTTTTTTAAATGCCAAAACCGCATTTGGTCCGGCTTCTCTTTCTCCGTTAATCCGTCTAGTAAAATGAACTCCTAAAAACGGGAACTCAGGATTTGGCACCGGATATATTAAGTTTTTAACATTTTCCTTAGCACTCGCTGCTAATGAATAGTATTCCCCCCTAAAAGGAATAATTCTAAAATCGATTTTAGATTCTGTCATTTTTGCAATTTCATCACTATATAAACCACAACAAGTAATAAGTTTTTTACAATAATATGTTTTAGTTGAACTTAAAACAGAAACATATTCCTCTTCTTTCTCAATATTTATTATTTTTTGGTTAAAAAATATTTCACCGCCCTTTTCCTTAATAGAACGTAGATAAGCATAGGCAACTTCTTTATAATCAACAATACCTGTTTGAGGAACAAAAATTGCTTTTATACCCGAAGCATACGGTTCATAACTCCAAATTTCATCACTATTTAAATATTTTATTCCTTCAAGACTGTTTTCTATACCTCTTTTATATAATTCTTTAAGCGTAATTACTTCATCCTTATTTGAGGCAATTATTAGCTTTCCGCATATTTCATATTTAATTTTATTTTTATCGCAAAATTCAAGAAGCAACTTATAACCTTCCAAACAGTTTTTTGCTTTAAGACTATTCGGTCTATAATAAATACCTGAATGAATAACTCCGCTATTGTTTCCGGTTTGGTGTTTTGCAACATCACTTTCTTTTTCTAAAATTAACAAAGAAGCAGCCGGATATTTTTCTTTCAACATCATTCCGGTTGCTAATCCTACAATTCCGGCACCTATAATAATATAGTCATACATAAATTACCTTTTTGTAGATTCCCATATTACAGAATGCTTTTTATTTAAAAACTTAAAAAATCCTTTTATAACCGCAATATTCGCAACAACAAAAAAATACGGAAGAGAGAAAAGGAAAAACTTAAATCTAATTTTAGTTCCGATATATCCTAACAAAGCAAATAAATAAAACAAACTTTGTAAATAAAACATATTATCTATTATAGTTGATTTACCTACGAGAATCAAATTAACTAAATATAACAGAACCAAATTGAAAGGTAAAAACCATCTGCTTATTTTATGCGAAAAGAATGCATAACTTATTAAAATTCCTTGCTTTAAAATGCTATTTAAGCACAAAGTCATAGTTTGGAAATTTGTTGCTGAAAAGCGAACTTTTCTTTTAAACTCAGTAGCCACATCTTTACCAACGGATTCAATTGCCTTTGCATCTTTGGCATAAATAAACTTATACCCTTTTCCTATCACACTTAATGAAATAAAAAGATCATCCGTAACTGCTTGTTTTATAGGAATTTGTTCAAACAACTCTTTACGTATTGCAAAGATGCCACCGTTTGCGGCAAATAAAAGACCAAGGTTGCTTTCACTTTCTTTTATTAAGGTTTCATATAACCAATATTTTCGTTCTTCAACACTCTCGTTTTTTTCTACTTCATCATCGGTAAGTATTAATTTACCGCATACCCCGCCGATTTTATCATCTTGAAACTGATAAACGAGGTTTTTCAAAGCATCTTTTTTAAATTCTGTATTCGCATCGCTAAAAACAACAATATCATTATTAGCATACTTAATTAAATCATTTAAAACAGAAGCTTTCCCTCTTCGTTCACTAAACAAATGTATTTTTAACCAGCTAAATTCTTTTTGTTTTCTTGTTAAAATTTCATTAGTCTTATCACTACTACAATCACTTCCTATATGTACTTCAATTTTCGAAAAATCGTAATTTAGTTCAGAAATGTTTTTCAATCTATCTTCAATTACTTTATCTTCGTTATAAGCGGCAATTAGTAAAGATACCTTTGGTAATTTTTCTTTATCGTAATTATTAATTTTAACAAATTTTGAAATTATTAATATTAATAACGGATATATGACAAAGCTGTTTACAGGAATAAACAATAAAATGAAATAAATATATATAAGCACTTCTATCATTTGTTTTCTATTTTTAATATTACTTTTGAAATATTTTCTGCAATTGCAGACCAAGAATATCTTTCGGCAACTTCTCTTCTAATTTTATTTTTCTTAACAGAATAATCTTTAACTGCATTATCAATTAATTCAATAAATTCTTCACGACTTTTTGCAACAAATACAGTATCTCCAAACTTTGAAACTTCAGGTAAATTTGTAGATACTACCGGAATACCCATAGAAAAATATTCAAGTAATTTTAACGGATTACAAGCAATTGTCAAATCATTTATAACAAAAGGGATTATTCCTACATCAAAAACAGATGCCACTTTGGGTAATTGATTATATGCTACTTCTCCTACAAACTCTAAATTGGGTATTCCGTTCAATATACTAATATCTACCGAATACCTACCAATTATCAAAAATTTGTAATTTGGATAAGCTTTTGCACACTCTACTATTAAATTTAGATCTACCCATTCACTTAACAATCCAAAAAAACCAATTACCGGAGTTTTATTTAATTCCTTTTCATTAAATAAAAAATGATTTACATTTACTCCTTGAGGTAAAAAATAGGTTTCCCCGTTTTTCGGAATTCTTGTTTTAACAAGGGTATCCGAAACCGAAAAAGATGTATCAACTACATTTAATAAATCTTTTTCAAGTTCAGTAATTATTTTTAATGCCCCTTCAAACTGAGAGTAATCATCCAAACAAAAATAATGTGCTGATGATAAATCTAACTCTTTAACTATATCTCCTACTATCGGTTGGGAAGTAATTAATAGAGGTTTGTTATTACCATAACTACTTACGACTTTGTTAATTTTATTTATTAAAGTTCTTTTGTTTAGTAATCGAGCTAAACCAATATTATGAAACGGAATAATAAAAGGATGGATTATAGTAATATTATCATCCTTATCTTTATTCTCTTTTTTTACGAACATGTTTTTTAATTTTTCAAATATTCTTTTAATATCAGCAATATTAAATTTAGGTTTTCGTAAACCAAGTGATCCAATCCAAACTAATTTATTATATTTAATTAGTTCTCGCATAACATGTTGTAAGGTGGTTGGATATCTTCCCCAATCATCACCAAAAACAATTATTGTTCTATCTTTTATCATATTAATTGTTTAGAAGAATATCTTTAATTAAATTTGCACTTTTGCCGTTTCCAAACGGATTTTCACAATTAAAATAATTATATCCATCCTTAAGTTTTTCTTCTATTTCGAAAAACTTCTCTTTTATTAATACAGAGTTACTACTCACTAAAAATGCGTAACCTGCTTTAATTGCTTCATTTCTTTCAGTAACATCTCGTAGTACGATAACCGGCTTTTCGAATACAAAACATTCTTCTTGTACACCGCCGCTATCAGTCATAATAAACAAACATTTGCTCATCAAATAAATAAAATTAAAATAATCCTGCGGCGGAATTAGTTTTATATTACTCACATCTTTTAATATCTCATTAACCGGAATCTGTACATTTGGGTTAAGATGGACGGGATATATAAAATTATAGTCCGGTCTTTGTATTGCTATTTCTTTTAATGTATTCAATACATTTTTAAATTCGTCACCAAATTTTTCCCGTCTGTGCATTGTTATCAAAATAAAAGGTTTTACGAATAGATTAGAATTATAAGCACTATTTATTTCCTCTTCGGTTTTATTACATAATTCCTTATCTTGCAATTTATCTTTAATCATATATAATGCGTCAATAACAGTATTTCCGGTCACAAATACTTTCTCTTTCGGAAAACCTTCAGTAATCAAGTTTTGTTTTGAATCTTCAGTAGGAGCAAAATTATAATCACTTATTACAGATATAAACCTTCTATTAGCTTCTTCCGGATATGGACTATTTATATTATAGCTGCGTAATCCTGCTTCAACATGCGCTATTTTAATTCGTTTATAAAATGCGGCTAAAGCCGAAATAAATGCAGTACTTGTATCTCCTTGTACCATTAAAATATCAGGTGTATGTTCAGATAGAACTTCTTTTAATCTTGTTAATGAATTTACGGAAATATCAAACAAATCTTGATTAGGACGCATTAAATCTAAATCATAATCAATTTCTATATTAAATATGTCAAGCACTTGTTTAAGCATCTCACGATGCTGACCTGTTGAACATACAATTGTTTCAATCTCTTTTTCTTCTTTAAGTACACTAATAACCGGAGCCATTTTTATAGCTTCGGGACGTGTACCAAAAATAATCATCACTTTTTTCATTACTTAAATAAGTTTCCCAAAATAATTTAATTTAAACTTGAAATATACCAACTTATTATGATAATTAATAATCAAATTCTTGTTGTTCGTAATTTGTTTTCCTTGCACTAAAATCAGCATCTATTTCTAAATACCGATAATTATAAGGTTAAATTTAAGATTAATTATTAATAAATTCAAATTTGATTACAATTATTTAATAAATTAAGGGGATTCAATTTCAGCACAACAAAAAATAACCTCTCACAATTTTTTTATATTTTGTGAGAGGTTATTAAATAAGACTATAGATTAGATGTTTTTATAAGATTCAACACTTGCAATTGCAGCGATATTAACTATATCATCAACACTTGCACCGCGTTGTAATACATGAATAGATTTTTTCATACCCATTAAAACAGGACCTATTACAGTTGCATCAGTTAGTCTCTCGAAAAGTTTATATGCAATATTCCCGGCACTTAAATTCGGGAAAATCAAAACATTTGCATCACCTTTTATAACGCTAAAAGGAAATTCCTCTTCTGCTATACAAGGCATAACTGCTGTATCTGCCTGCATTTCTCCGTCAATTATTAAATCAGGTCTGGTTGTTTTTACAATTTTTAAGGCTTCTCTAACTTTTAGGCTCTCCGGGTGATTTACACTACCAAAGTTGCTAAATGATAACATCGCAATTTTTGGCTCAATTTCAAACGATTTTACTGTTTCTGCAGTTTCAATTGCAATTTTTGCTAATTCATCCGCATTAGGATCAATGTTTACGGTCGTATCGGCAAAAAATAGTACCCGTCTTTTTAATATTACAATATACAACCCACAAACTAATCCCCCGATATGTCTAACTCCTACACACTGCAATGCCGGCTTAATTGTTTGAGGATAATGTGTTGTTAAACCTCCGACAAGAGCATCAGCTTCGTTTGTTGCAACCATCATCGAACCATAATAAACTCTTTGATTCAATAGTTTATTAGCTTCTTTTTTGGTTATTCCTTTTCTTTGACGAGCATTAAAAAACTCTTCGGCATATTTTTCTCTTTTCGGGCAATTTCTCGGATCTCTTATTTCAATTTCATCCGGGTTATACTTTAATTCTATCATTTTATTTTTAATTATTTCGGCATTTCCTAATAAAATTGGTTTACCGATATTATCACTTACGATAATATGAGCAGCTCTAATAATTTTTTCTTCTTCTCCTTCCGGAAAAACGATTTTTTTTGGATTCTGCATTGCTTTATGAGTCATCACTCTAATCAATTCTTGGCTGTAACCAAGTCTTTCTTTTAAATGTTCTTCATACTCTTTCCAATCCGTAATTTGAACTCTAGCAACTCCTGTTTCAATAGCTGCTTTTGCAACTGCCGGAGCAACATTCCATAAAACTCTGGGGTCAAAAGGTTTAGGTATAATATATTCTCGTCCAAATGAAAAATCTTTTCCGCCATATGCACTTATTACAACATCTGGTACTTTTTCTTTAGCAAGTTTTGCCAATGCTTTTACGGCAGCCATTTTCATTTCTTCGTTTATAATAGTCGCCCTAACATCCAAAGCTCCTCTAAAAATAAACGGGAAACCTAAAACATTGTTCACTTGATTCGGATAATCGCTTCTTCCGGTTGCCATAATAACATCTTCTCTGGCTGCTTTTGCCACATCATATTTAATTTCAGGATCCGGATTTGCCATAGCAAAAACAATCGGATCTTTTGCCATTAATTTAACCATTTCCGGAGTCAATAAATCGGCAGAAGACAATCCTACAAACACGTCAGCTTCAGTTAAAGCCTCTGATAAATCTTTATAAATATTATCAATAGCATAATCTGCTTTATATTTATTAAGATCTTTTCTATCTTTATGGATTAGTCCCTTCGTATCAAACAAACAAATGTTTTCATGTTTAACACCGGCAACTTCATAAAGTTTACTGCATGCAATACCCGCAGCTCCCGCACCCACCACAACTATCCTAATTTCATCCAATTTTTTACCGGCAATTTCACAAGCGTTAATTAGTGCTGCACAGGAAATAATTGCTGTACCGTGTTGGTCGTCATGGAATACCGGAATATTCATCGTCTTTTTTAATTCTTCTTCAATTTCAAAACATTCAGGGGCTTTAATATCTTCCAAATTAATTCCGCCAAAAGTCGGTTCAAGTAATTGAACTGCTCTAATAACTTCTTTTGGATCTAAAGTTTTTAATTCAATATCAAAGACATCAATATCTGCAAATCTTTTAAATAATACACCTTTTCCTTCCATCACAGGCTTTCCGGCATGTGGTCCAATATTGCCCAAACCAAGTACTGCAGTCCCGTTGGAAACAACAGCAACTAAATTTCCCTTTGCCGTGTACTTATAAACATCATCATCAACTTTTGCGATTTCTCTGCATGGTTCTGCAACTCCCGGTGTGTAAGCAAGAGACAAATCTCGAGACGTAAAACACGGCTTGGACGGAATAACTTCAATCTTACCTTTTCTACCTTCACTGTGGTAAAGTAGAGCTTCTTCTTTTGAAACACTCATAACTTGCACCTTTTTTATTTTGAATATGATTGCTTATATTATTAATATTTTAATAAAATTACAACACTTATTTTCATTAATTAGTACAAATAATTTATATTTCCATATTTAAAACTAAAAAAGCCCCATTTAGGGGCTTTTTGTATCTTAACTTTATACCTTCATTATCTCTTTTTCTTTGTTAACGACCATATCGTCAATTTTTTTTATAAAGTCGTTAGTCATTTTTTGAATTTCATCTTCAAGTCGTTTTCTATCGTCTTCGGTAATTTTCTTATCTTTTTCGTTTTTCTTAATATGTTCGTTTGCGTCTCTACGAATATTGCGAACAGCAACTTTGCTATCTTCTGAAAACTTTTTAACAAGTTTTACCATTTCTTTACGCCTCTCTTCGGTTAAAGGAGGAATGGGTACTTTAATATTTGTACCGTCACTTCTGGGATTTAATCCTAAATCGGCAGACATAATAGCTTTTTCAATTGCAGCGACTACACCTTTATCCCAAGGCGTAATTGCTAAAGTGTGGGCATCCAAAACAGAGACATTTGCCATTTTTGCTAAAGGAGTGAGATTTCCGTAATAATCAACTTTAACTCCGTCAAGTAATGCAGTAGTAGCTTTTCCGGTTCTAACTTTTGATATTTCCGAAGCAAATGCATCGATGGATTTTTGCATTTTATCTTTTGCTTCTTTTACCGTCTGATCCATAATTACCTCTAATTAGTTCTATGTTAAGTTATTTTCTTACTTTTGTTCCGATTTTTTCACCGGTTAATAATTTTAATAAATTATCTTCAGTATCCATATTAAAAACAATAATAGGTAAATCGTTTTCTTTACATAAACTTATTGCCGTCAAATCCATTACTCTTAAATCATTTGTTAAAATATCAGAGTATGTTATGCTATCATAAAACAATGCATCAGGATTTTTTTCAGGGTCGCTATCATAAACACCATTAACTCTAGTTCCCTTTAAAATTGCATCAGCTTCTATTTCAACAGCTCGTAACGAGGCAGCCGTATCTGTGCTAAAATATGGATGCCCGGTGCCGGCTCCGAATATCACAATCCTGTTTTTTTCTAAATGTCTTACAGCTCTTCTTCTAATTACCGGTTCGGCTATTTGTTCCATTTTAATTGCGCTCATCAAACGTGTAAACATACCTTCTTTTTCTAAGGCATTTTGCAATGCTAACGAGTTTATCATGGTTGCAAGCATTCCCATCTGGTCACCGGTAACTCTGTCAATTCCTTGTTCTTCAGCATTTAACCCTCTAAATATATTTCCTCCGCCGATAACAATACCGATTTCCGCACCCAAATCGTGTACTTTTTTAATCTCCCTTGCATAGAATTTCAAAACATTAGGGTCAATACCGTTCCCCTTTTTTCCCATTAAGGATTCACCGCTAAGTTTTAATAAAATTCTCTTAAATTTCAATTCAGTCATAAACAATCCGATATTTAAATAATTTATATTTTAAGATAATATTTTTTTAATTTATATAAAATTAGAATTTTAAAGGAAGGGCAAAAAAAAAGGTCTTACTAAACGTAAGACCTTTTTTCATTCAAACATATTTATTTTTTCGAATCACTTAAGTGATATCTATAAAATTTAACTAATTTAACTTCAGTATTATATTTTTTGTTAAAGTCACTTACTAAATCTTTAATCTTTTTAGTATTATCTTTTACATAAACTTGTTCAAACAAGCAGTTTTCTTCAAAATATTTTTCAAGTTTACCGACAGCTATTCTTTCAAGAATATTTTCCGGTTTACCTTCTTTACGAGCTAAATCTTTATAAATTTCAATTTCTTTATCCATTGTTTCGGTAGGAACTTCTTCACGATAAAGAACTAACGGATTCATAGATGCAACCTGCATAGCAATGTTACGTAACAAATTCTTTAATTCTTCAGCATCACCGTTACCTAAATTATCGGCACGAACAATAATAGCAAGTTTACTACCATGGTGAACGTATTCATTAACACAACCATTTTCGGTTGATTCGATTACAAATCTTGAAACTTCAATTTTTTCGCCGATTTTACCGATTAAATCTTGTAAATCAGTAGCTAAATTATTCAAGGCAAAAAGTTCTTCAAGGTTTTTAGGGTCGTTAGCAATAACAGTTTCTAAAACTTTATTAGCAAAACCTAAAAAATCGTTACTTTTAGCAACAAAATCTGTTTCACAGTTAACTTCAACCATGTAAGCTTTTTTAAAGTCATCTGTAACCTTAGTAAGAACAATTCCTTCATTTGCAGATCTATCAGCACGTTTAGCAGCAACGGCAGCACCTTTTTTACGTAATATTTCAATTGCTTTTTCAAAATCGCCGTCAGCTTCAATTAAAGCTTTCTTGCAATCCATCATGCCGGCACCGGTTTTTTGTCTTAATTCATTTACTTGACTTGCTGTAATAGCCATTTTTATTTCCTATATTTAATTTTTCTAACTATTCTTTAGTAGTTGATTCAGATTCCGGAGCTTCTGTGTTTTCGGATGATTCTTCTGTATTGTCTTCTCCGGCTCTTTTACCAAAACTACCACGTCTATCTTTTCTATCTTTAAAACGAACGGGTTTTCTCTTTGGTCTTGCAGATTCTTCGCCGCCTTCAGTTTCATCTTCTTTAGCATTGCGTTCTCTTTCTGCAGCTTCTTCAGCCATTAATTCTTTTGCTTTTGCTTGACCTTCAATAATTGCATCACTCATAACTTTCACAATAATTTCAATTGCACGAGTTGCATCGTCGTTAGCCGGTATTACATAATCAACTTCATCAGGATCGCAATTAGTATCTACTATTGCAAAAACCGGAATATTTAATCTTTGAGCTTCTTTAACTGCGATAGATTCTTTTTTAATATCAACAATAAATAAAGCACCGGGTAATTTTTGTAAGGTCTCAACACCATCTAAAACAGAGCGTAATTTATCTTTTTCACGTGAAAATACTAATCTTTCTTTTTTAGTAATTTTTTCAAAAGTACCGTCACTTTCCATTTTCTCAATGGTTTGCATACGTTTAATACTTTTACGAATAGTTTGGAAGTTTGTTAACATTCCGCCTAACCATCTTTCACTAACCCAATTACTGTCACTTCTTCTAGCTTCTGCAGCAATTGCGTTTTTAGCTTGCTTTTTTGTTCCTACAAATAATATTCTTTTATTTTGAGCAACAATATTGGTTAATGCTGAAGCAGCATAATCAATAGCATCAACGGTTTTTCTTAGGTCTATAATATGGATTCCGTTCTTTTCCATAAAAATGAACGGCTTCATTTTGGGGTTCCAACGGCGGGTAAGGTGTCCAAAGTGTGCACCTGCCTCTACAAGTTCTGTCAATTGTACTTTTGGCATTGTTTCTCCTGTTTTTCATCTATTTTCGTCAACTTTGCTTTTATCCCATTTTTACGCAGGGACACAGGCAGCAAATCTGAAAATATGATTGATTAATAAATAAAAATTATCTCTTACTAAATTGAAATCTCTTTCTTGCTTTTGGCTGACCATATTTTTTACGTTCAACCATACGTGGATCTCTTCTTAATAACCCTGCAGATTTTAACGCAGGACGGTTTTCACCGCTTACAAATAATAAAGCACGGGAAATAGCTAATCTTATAGCTTCCGACTGTCCGGATATTCCGCCGCCTTTAACATTTACATATACGTCAAATTTGCCTGTTGTATCTGTAAGAATGAATGGTAACAATACATCGTCTCTATGAAATTTTATTGGAAAATAATTTTCAAATACACGATCGTTAATTGTTATTTTGCCTGATCCGGTTCTTAAAAATATTCTGGCTACAGCGTTTTTTCTTCTTCCGACAAATAATTTATCAGCCATTAACTATTCCTCTTAAATACTTTTTGTTTCCGGTTTTTGTGCTGTGTGTGGGTGTACATCACCTGCATAAACCTTTAAATTCTTAATTAACTTATCACCCAATTTTGTTTTGGGTAGCATTCCGCGTACTGCGTTTTTGATAGCAAATTCGGGTTTTCTTTCTTTTACATCGCTAAATTTTGCAAATCTGGCACCGCCCGGGTATCCCGTATAAGAAAAATAGGTTTTGTATAGTTCACGCTTTCCTGTCATTTTAACTTTATCGGCGTTAATAACTATTACATAATCACCGGCGTCCATATTCGGCGTAAATACAGCTTTGTTTTTACCGCGAATTATTTTGGCTATTTCTGCTGCCAAGCGGCCTAAAACCTTACCGTTTGCATCAACAACATACCACCTTTTGTCTGCTTCTTCGGCTTTTACAAACCGCGTTAGTTTTTGTTGTTTCAACTTTTTTCCTCCGATAAACACATTTTTTTACAATAGCTTACAAATATATTAGATATTTGTTTAAATGTCAAGTTTTTAGTTAAATTTTTGTCCTATATGGCTTTATATCACTATTTTTTGTCTTTATTCTTCTCCCATAGTGTTAAAATCCATGTTCGGCATATCCATTTTTGTGTAATCTGACGGTATATTAAACATATTGTCATCCACTTTCCGCTTCTCTATTTTGGTTGCATACACCTTCCCTGTCTCTCTTCCGTTTATTTCTTTTATTATTATTTCTAACGGAAAAAAGCCGTCTTTAAAGATATTATTGTTTACTATCGATTTTTCCATAGGTGTAGCTGCAAACATAAATG
>JAEXOD010000202.1 GCA_023447335.1 Bacteroidota bacterium | reverse complement strand
AATGTTCCCGCCGGATTTAAATGATGAAATTCATGTTGAAGACGGTTCTTGGAGTGGGGCAGATAACGGTGATCCCGAATTTAAAAAATGGTTAGGAGACCCCGGAAGTAATGGTTATTCACCGGATAGAAATAGTTGGTCTGTTTTAACAGCCGTAAAAAATAGTGTTTTAACGGCTGAACAAATAAACCCTTCCAACCAAAACACTAAAGAAGCTTGGAAATATTTATTGGTCGGTGAAACAAGCTGTTATTGGTATTGGGACGGTTCTTTAAACGGTATTTGGGATGATCATCCTACACGTGCTGCAAATTTAGCTTATTCGTATTCACAGTTGGTAACCGGAAGTGACTTAACTCCTCCCACAATATTTTTACCTCAGCGTAAACCATATAATCCCGGTAGTACAGAGTGGGGTATTGTTCAAACCAACAACGTAAAAATATGGAGTTATGTTTACGATATTAGCGGTTTGCAATATGTTAAACTAAAGTATAGAATAAGCGAAAGCGATGTGTTAACCTCATCTAACTTTTTGTATAATGGTGGTACTTGGAATGAATCGGATATGACCGGTACGGATTTTATATCGATGACAAGTATGCAGCCTACTGTAAAATCAAAAGAGTATAATGCGGAGATTACCGGATTAAACGATAAAATGATTGATTATTACATTGAAGCCAAAGATAATAACGGTAATATTGCTAAATCACCTTTAAAACATGTTTGGATTGGAAACGGTACGGGGGGAGGCTCTACAAATAGCGGTGTTAGTTGGTCACCCGTAAACCCAACAATAAATGATACAATTACCGTTACGGTTGGCGGAGCACCTCAAGGAGCTAAATTACATTGGGGCGTTAATACTTGGACATTACCAAACCAAGCTTATTGGACTCCAGGTACATTAATCTTCGGAAGCGGTCCTTCTGTCGAATCTCCTTTTGAAAGTCCTGATACCGCAGGAACAATTAAAATAAAAATCGGTCCTTTTAATAATCCCTTGCAATCAGTCAATAGCGTTAATTTTGTTATTCATTTTAATGATAATACTTGGAATAATAATAACGGTCAAGATTATAATATTACTGTTACGGGAGGCGGTGGCGGTAATACTAGTTATACAATGGACGGTAATTTAGATGAACAGGTTCGTAAACTTGCAACTAATAACAATGTAGATTTATATGTGGGTTGGAACGGTTCTGAGCTATATGTTGCTACACAATCGGCACCTTCATTAGGAAAAGACGTATTTGTGTTTTTAACAGATTCGCTTGGTAACTTAAGAAATGCGCCTTGGGCTAAGACCGGTAAAGTTGTAAGCTGGGATGCATTCTTGGCAAATGAAAGTACAAATAATTATACTGGTTGGACTGATAATATCGGTAACACCGGTAAAGCAAGCGGTAATTATTTAGAAGGAACAATAAATATTCAACAACAGTACGGATACATTCCTTCTTATTTATATTTGGCTGTGGGTAATTATAATACTAATGATGCCGGTGCTTTATTAAATCAAGTGCCGGTTGGTAACAGCAATACTGACATTGAAATTAATGAGTTTGCTAAATTCGATTATACATTGGTAAGTTTAGAAGAAGCTTTAAACGGAAATTATAATTTTTCGCTAGAACAAAATTATCCTAATCCGTTTAATCCATCAACTCGAATTAATTATTCAATTCCACAAAATATAGGTAATGCAAAAACTAATTTGGAAGTATATGATATTCTTGGTAATAAAGTAGCAACTTTAGTTGATCAAAATCAAGCACCCGGTTCATATACGGTAGAATTTAATGCATCTAAATTTAGTAGCGGTGTTTATTTTTATAAGTTAACACATGGTGAATATAGTATAACTAAAAAAATGTCCCTAATAAAATAATTTTGAATTGTTAATACTCAGATTTGATTATGAGTTATATTAAAATTTAATTTAAGTTTTAATAAAAAACAAAAGGCGAATTAAAAGTTGCTCAAGCTTTTAATATCGCCTTTTTTATTCCCTTACGATATATAATGGGTGACAAACTTAAATAAAGATGCAGCAGGGGAAACTTAATAAAAATTTCCGCCCGCTACACTTATATCCCCCTGATATAAAATTTATATTTTTTTTAACAAAAATTCCTTTCCGTTTATACTTAAAGTAACTGATTCTATTATACCGTTGTTATTAGAATTAAATAAAACAATAAATTCTGACAAAGGATGTTTTATAAAAAATTGATTTTCTGTTTCAGGCATTAATTTAAACTTATTTCGGTCAAAGTCTTCTAGAATTAAATAATCATGTTCAATGTAAATTTTAACATCTAAACCGGGCTGGAAATTATAAACCCCAACATAATTTTTAAAAATAGAAGGATCTAAATTTATTGGTTTTTTCTCAATAACTACAGGCTCGTTTTTTTTCTGTTGTTCCGCTAATTTAATTCTATTTTTTAACTCTTCTTTTTTTGAAAAATATTCAGTCTTTATATTTGTTAGTTGCAATTTTGAATTTATAATATTTGCAGTGTTTTTGTTAAACGGAACATATAAATCTAAACTTCCTTTTTGAATAATTCCTTCATTAAGCTGTGCAATTTCTTCACCTGATAAAGTTGCCCTATTTATTGTTAGGTTTCGATATTCAGTTTTATTGTTTTTATAAAATACAAAGCATAAAGGGATTAGTTTTTTTTCTTTATTAAACAAAAATTTACCGTCCAAGTAAATTGCTACTTTGTTTAATAAAAAATTATAGGAAATACATAAATTGCTGTATTTATTATTTGATGCGTTTAAAAACAATTCCTCACCGTCAAAGATTAATTTGTTTTTAAACAATTCTATTTTTATATTATTTTCATCGTAGTTTTCTATTTCAAAAGATTTAACTATTTCATCATTTGATATCTCAATCGAAATAGTAAAACTATGCATAATTTCTTTTGGTATAAAATATAGATTATTGTTTATCTTAGTCCCTTTAATTGATCTATCAATTTTTAATTCCTTGCTAAATATTTTTTCAAATATTGAAGTAGATAGAGAATAAAACATTTCTTCATGTCCGGTATTATCGGGGTGCCCTTCGTCATACGTGTATCCGTTTATAAAATTGCCTTTTCCGTTATTTATATTTCCGCAAAAGTTTATAGATGAATAATTTAAGCCGTTAATAAAGGCGTTCATCTTTTTTATGTATTCATATTCTATCTCGGAGTATTCATCGTTTGGATAGCAATAACCTATAATAGGCGTAATGTTATTCTCTTTGCATTTATTAATAATTGATAATAGATTGGAATTAAATAGGGTGAAAACCGAATCTTTATTTTCTCCCATAATTCCTTCGTTGGATAGAGAAAGCGAAATAATAACGTAGTTTGGGCTCAATGAAAATAAATCTTTTTCCAACCTATTTAGTACGTCTGTGGTTTTGTTACCGGGAATTGATATATTGATAACTTCGTACTCGTCAGAATAATTTCTTTCTAATCTATAAGCCCAACCGTTTTTCATGTCATATTTTGTTTTATAGCTTGTGACCCATCCGCTAGCAACTGAAGATCCTAAAATTACTACTTTTTTCTTTTCTTTAGCATAAATAGAAATAGTTAAAAGAATAATTAAAAAAATTGTTATTATTTTATTTATTGATGATATTTTCATTTTTTGTCTTTAATTTTATTTTAAGTTATTCATATCTTAACGAATCAACAGGATTGTTTTTTGCGGCTTTAATTACATAAAAACTTATAGTAAAAAATGTAATTACTAATACTATAATTAAAGGGATTATAAACAATATGGGGGTTATATCAATTTTAACGGCATATGATAAAAGCCATGTATCAATTAAAGTATAACTAAAAGGTATACATATGACAAAAGCAATTATTATTAAAATTAAAAAATCTTTAGTTAATAGTTTTATAATACTAAAAACACTAGCTCCCAATACTTTTCTTATGCCTATTTCTTTTGTTTTTTGGACAACCATAAAAGAAGAAAGACCTAACACTCCTAAACATGTAACAAATATTGCTAATAAAGAAAATATTGTAAATACACTGCTAAATAATTCGTCTGATTTATATTGTTCGTTATAATAATCTTCCAAAAAGAAATATTCAAAGGGATTATTTGGAAAAAACGAATTATATTTTTCTTTAATTGCTTTTATTATAGCCAATGATTCGTTAGCATTAATTTTCATTGCCAAACAGCCCCTTACATCTCTACCGGTGGGAAGCAATCTGTAAATATGGGGTTCAAATTCTTTTTTTAATGATTGTTGATGAAAATCTTTTAATACCCCCACAACGTTATATATAACACCCCAATAGCTAATTTGTTTTCCTATTGCGTCTTTTGAATTTTTAAATCCTAACCACTCAACCGCAGTCTCGTTTAATATTAACCCTACTGAATCAGAAGGAAAATCTTTTGAAAAATTCCGCCCTGCAGCAAATTTTAAATCGAACAAATCAGCAAAATCATAATCAATACCCACTATTTGATAGTTTTTATTTTCATCTGAACCAACTCTGAAAATTCCGCCGGCATCCCATAATATTTGTTTACCCGGTACTTCGGTAGCAAAGCAGAATTTATTTACAACCGTATTGTTTAATAATTCTTCTTTAAATGTTAACAGCTTGCTTTTAAATTGGGTATCTCTTACTCTCGGAGCCCGAACTACTAAAACATTTTCTTTATCAAATCCGGTATCTCTATTTTTCATAAAGAGAAGTTGTTCGGTTACTGCTAAAGTAAAGGTTATTAATATTATTGCCATAATAAATTGAATTACCACAAGTATTTTTCTTAAACCTAATTTATTTCCGTTCGATATTCCCAATTTACCTTTTAGTACTACGGTAGGGCTAAACGAGGAAACGAGTAAAATAGGATAGATACCCGAAATAAGAATGCCTACCGAAAATATTATTAGCATTCTTAACCAAAAAATCGACTTATCCCATAAGATGTGATCTTGAGGAATTGAAATTATTTCGCTAATATAAGGAAATATTAATGCTAGTAGTATAACGGTTAATAATGCTGCAACAAAGTTTATAAGTATTGTTTCCAGAAAAAACTGAATAACGAGTTGAAAACGTGTAGCGCCTACAACTTTCCTTAAACCAACCTCTTTTGCACGACTTAATGCATGTGCTGTAGATAAATTAATGTAATTTAACCAAGCTATTATAATTACTACAATTGCTATTATTGATAAAAAGTTTATCGTATCCTCGTCACCGTTTTCTTCAAATTCTTGTTGATAATTTGAATTTAAATGAATTGAGGCAAGCGGTTGTAATACTAATTCCATTCTAAGATTGTAAGGTTTCCAAGCTTCATTTATTTCTTTATCTATAAAAGCCATTAATTTTTTATGAAAAGTATTTACATTGGTGTTTTTCTTAAATAGGATATATGTAAACCAACCGGAATCACCCCATGAATACTCAACTTCTTCTCCGAATCGTGCAATTAATGTCTTGTATGAAAAGATGAAATCAAATTTAATATGTGAGTTTTGAGGAACATCTTTAAATATACCTACTATTTTATAGATCGTTTTTTTATCTACATTTATTATTTTTCCGATAGGATCAGTCTTTCCGAAATATTTACTTGCCATTGATTCTGATATAAAGGCAGTATTCGGTTCTTTTAAATCTTTAAGCGGATTTCCTTTTAGTATTTTGAAATTAAAAATTTCAAAAAATTCAGTTTCTGCAAAAAACAATCTTTCTTCAAAAAACATTTTATCATTGTAAGCAACTGTTCCTATGCTTTTAAATACTCGTGCAACTTTTTCTGCTTGACTGAATTGTTCCCTAATTACTAAACCTGCGGGAGGGCAACAAGATGCAAATTTTACGGCACCACCGTCTTTATCGGTCCTTTCGTACCTTAACCTATAAATTCTTTCATACTTTGAATTAAACTTATCATAACTTTTATGGTAATCTATGTAATGCAAAATTAAAATAAAAACGGTTATTCCGATTGTTAATCCGAATATGTTAATAAAGGAAAATAATTTGGTTTTTACTAGATTTCTAATTGCTGTAACAAAATAATTTTTTAACATTTTAGTTTACCTATTCATATTTAAGTAATAGTACTGGGTTTACGGAAGCAGCTTTAATAGAAGTATAACTTACAGATAGTAATGCTATAATAATCGATAATATTGACGCACCGACGAATACATAAATATTTAAATCGATTTTATAAGCAAAATTTTCAAGCCATTTGGTCATTAAATAGTATGAAACGGGAATAGCTATAACATTTGCCATTAAAACGTATTTTATAAATTCTTTAGAAAGCAAAATAAATATTGAATTTATTGATGCACCCAAAGCCTTGCGAATACCAATTTCTTTGTTTCTTTTTTCAGCGGTGAATGATGCTAAACCTACTAAGCCTAAACATCCGATAATAATTCCGATAACCGAAAATGAAGCAAAAAGTTTTCCGGTCCGTTCTTCCCTAATATATAAGTTGTTATAATAATCGTCAAAAAATTCGTATTCGAAATATTGTCCGCCGGCATAGGATGACCAGACCTTTTTTATTTCATCAATAGTTTTTGTTATATTATTAGCTTTTATTTTAACTGCTACAATTCTTCCAAATTGGTTTGGACGATATAATCTAATTACTAATGGCTTAATTGATAAACGAAGAGATTCAAAGTTAAAATTATCTATCACGCCTATAACTTCTAACCCGTTCTCTTTTTCTGTTGATGATTGGTAAATCATATTACCGATAGGCTTAGTAAATCCCAACTCTTTTACTGCTGTTTCATTTAATATTATTGTGTTTGAAATATCAGATTGTCTATCTTTGAGGTAATATCTTCCATCTCTCATTTTTATATTAAAAGTACTAATAAAATCATAATCGGCACTAATTGCAGATGCTAAAGTTGTGCGTCTTCTACCGTTTATATTAGTCTCATAAACAGTATTTCCGGTCTGTTCCCCAAATCTAATTGAAGTATTAGTTGCATTTATTACTCCCGGCAATTTTTTTAAATCTGTTTTAAATGCTTGCATATGAATGCCAATATCATCACATTTATCAATTATCAATATTTGCTCTTTTTGGTAACCAAGTTTTTGGTTCTGTAACAGATTTAGCTGATTATAAATAAAAATTGTACAAATAATTAATATTGTTGTTATCGTGAACTGTAGAACAACCAAAATTGCTCGTAATTTTTTTCCTTTTATATATTCATGTAAAGAACCGCTTAATACTTTTATCGGAGAAAATGATGCAAGAAATAAAGCCGGATATAATCCCGCTACGGCTCCGATAAATAAAATAAGCAATAAAATTACCGGTAAAATGGAAATATTTGTTAAAATGTTAAAAGTTAAGTTTTTTCCGGAAATATCATTAAAAATCGGAAGAAGTAAATACACAATACAAATCGACAATAAAACAGAAAGAAAAGCCAATATTAATGATTCACTTAAAAACTGTATAACTAATGTTTTAAAATCAGCACCGATAGTTTTTCTAATACCGACTTCTTTTGCTCTTCCCGAATAACGAGCCGTTGAAAGATTCATGTAGTTGAAGCAGGCAATAATTAAAATTCCTATAGCAATAATGCTAAAAATATAGATATAAGTAATATCGCTATTCGGTTCAAGTTCGTTTTCTAAATCAGATTTCAAGTGAATATCTGATAAAGGTTGCAATACATATCCGTACTTAAATCCCCTGTTTTTCAATTCCGACCAAGTTGCTTGCAAAATTTGTTCTATTGCCGGAATAGAATATTTTTTTGTTATTTTATCAATTTTCTTTTGTACAAGTTTTGGATCGGCATCTTTTTTAAGTAAAACATATGTATAATAGTCATTATTTATCCACTTAATATATTTTTCGGGGGCATAACTATTTAAAGAAGCTAGAAAGTCATATTTTATATGTGAATTAATAGGAGCATCCTCAATAACGGCGATTATTTTGAAATCAACCCTTCTATCGGAATTTAACGTTTTTCCGATAGGATTTTCAGTATTGAAATATTTTTTTGCCATCGATTCGGTAATTACTATTTCAAAAGGGTTTGCCAATAGGTTGTTTTTTTTCCCCTTAACTATTTTTATATCGAAAATATTAAAAAGACTTGGCTGTGTATAAAGCACTTTTTCTTCACTGAATACTTTATCCTTATATCTAAAAACCGGAAAACCATAATTTCTTAATGTAACAGAATGGATTACTTCCGGAATTTCATCTTTTAATGCCATTGCCAAAGGAGAACAGCTATTTGCAGTAAATATTTCCTTGTTGTTAAAAGAACCTTCAAGATGCACACGATAAATTCTATTAAATTTTGAATTGAATTTGTCATAACTAAGTTCATCTTGCACATACAATAATATTAATAGACATACAGCAACGGCTACTGCTAGTCCGAATATATTAATAAAAGAGTAGCCCTTGTATTTATTGAGATTTCTAAGCGTAATTAGTAAATAGTTCTTTAACATTTTTATTTGTTCCGAAGGATTTTTATACGTAAAATTTTTGTTTGAAATTTTCTGTTACTATTTTTCCGTCAAAAAGGTGAACAACTCTATTACCGTATTCGGCATAAAGAGGTGAGTGTGTAACCATTACTATAGTAGTTCCTGCTTCGTTCAAGTCAGTTAACATTTTCATTACTTCATCTCCGTGAACTGAATCAAGATTTCCGGTCGGCTCATCTGCTAAAATCAGTTTCGGATTTGTAACAAGAGCCCTTGCAACGGCAACGCGTTGTTGCTGACCGCCGGAAAGCTGTTGAGGAAAATGGTTTCTTCTATGAATTATTTGCATTCTTTCAAGAACGTTATTAACTCTAATTGTTCTTTCCGAAGAAGAAATTTTTAAATATAACAAAGGGAGTTCTACGTTTTCATAAACAGTTAATTCATCTATTAAATTGAAACTCTGGAATACAAAACCGATATTTTCTTTTCTTAGTTGTGCTCTTTGCTTTTCGGAATGCTTAGTAACATCTTCATCCAAGAAAGTAAAAATCCCTTCTGAAGGGTTATCCAATAATCCTAATATGTTCATTAAAGTAGATTTACCACAACCGGAAGGTCCCATTACCGAAACAAATTCCCCTTTGTTAATTTCTAAATCAACATTATCTAATGCTGTGGTTTCAACCTCGTCGGTTCTAAAAATTTTTTTTAGTCCAATTGTTTTAATCATTTTATTTGCCTTTATTTAAGTATTAATTTTTCTGTTTCGCCGTAATTATCATAAGATGAAGTAATTACTTTATCTCCGGGTTTTAATCCACCCAAAACTTCAAAATATAACGGGTTTTGTTTGCCTAAAGTAATTTTTTGTTTTGTGGCATATTTTTCTCCTTTATCTAAAATAAAAATCCATTCTCCGCCACTTTTCGTATAAAAACCGCCGTTTTCAAGCACTAATGCTTTTTCCGAATCGCCTAGTTGTAATTTTATATGAGTAGTTTGACCTCTTCTTAAGTTTTTGGGTTGTTCGCCTACAAACATTAAATCAACAACAAATTTTCCGTTGTTTACTTGTGGATAAATAGTTTTTACTTTTAATTTGATCTTTTGCCCTTCTAACTCATATTCTCCCTCTAAACCTACTCTAATTCTATTTATATAATGCTCATCAACTTCAGCTCTAATTTTATAAGAATCTGTATTATCAATTCTTCCTAATTTATACCCTGCAGTAACTGTTTGACCAATATCTGCAGATAATGCAGTAAGCTGTCCTTTTATTGGGGATTTTACCGTTAAATTTGCAAGCTGCTCTTCTACAAGTTTAAGATACTCTTTACTTCTTGATACATTAGTTTCGTTTTGTTGCAAAATCAAAATATATGTTAAAGAATCTTTTCTTATAGCTTCTTGCATTAATTTTTTACTGTTTAGTAAATATTCATATTCATCTTTGCTTTGGTTATATTCGTTTTCGGAACACAATTTTTTTTCATATAGTGCTTTATTATTATTAAAAATCCTTTTTTGATTTAACAATCTTGTGTTTAATTCTAATAATTGATTTTCTTTATATAAAAAGTTTTGTTCAAAAGTTAGTCGTGTTTGGCTAAATTGATTTTCGGCAAGAATGAAATTAGACTGTGTATTCATTAATTGTAAAGACATATTCGGATTATCTAATTTTATTATTTTTTGACCGACTTCTACAAAAGCACCTTCTTCAAGATATTTTTCTACAATTCTACCCCCTTCGGTTAAATCTAAAATAAAAGTCTCAATCGGTTCAATGCTACCGATAATTGCAATGTATTCTTGAAAATCATTTTCTTGTACTTCAAAAACCGTAATTTTATTTTTATCTATTATTAGTTTTGTTGAATTATCTCTAATTGCAAAAACATAAATTAAAAAGATAACTAACAATACTATTCCGGAAACATATAAAGTTTTATTTTTAGACCATTTATTTCTGTTTATCGGTTTATCCATTCAAATTTCCTATCATTTTTAATTATATGTCAAGTACAATGCCAGGCAAAAAAAGGTCATTTTTAAATTATTTTAACAAAAATATTATATTTAAACTGTCCGTTTACGAACACCACCGTACGAATTTGAACATAATTTTATTATATTAAAAATTGATTTGTTAAACTTATTGTAAAAACTAATCTTATATAAATAAAAATGTCCAAAGTACTTATTATTGATGACAATGAAGATATTTTGCTTGCCGGTAGGTTATTGTTAAAACAGCAAGCAGATGTTGTGATAACAGAAAAAAACCCCGAAAATATTCTATCGTTAATTTCTCGTGATAGCTACGATGTAATTTTTCTTGATATGAATTTTACGAAAGATATGACTTCCGGTAACGAAGGTTTTTTTTGGTTAAAAGAAATATTAAAAACAGACCCTCTTGCTGTTGTTATCCTAATAACCGCATTCGGAGATATTGAAATGGCAGTAAAAGCCATGAAAGAAGGGGCAACAGATTTTGTGCTTAAGCCTTGGCAAAACGAAAAGTTTTTGGCTACTTTTTATTCCGCTTTAAAGTTAAGGGAATCAAGATTAGAACTTGAAAAAGTTAAAAATAAGCAAGAATTTTTATTAAGTACCTGTGAAACCGGGTTTGGTGATATTATTGGTACGTCAAACTCGATGAAAAAAATTTTTAATACAATTAATAAAGTTGCCGCTACTGATGCAAATGTTTTGATTTTAGGCGAAAACGGTACCGGTAAAGAATTAGTTGCAAGATCTTTGTATAAAAAATCTGAACGCTCAAAAGAGGTTTTTATTAGCGTTGATATGGGGGCTATAACTCATTCTCTTTTTGAAAGCGAATTATTCGGACACGGTAAAGGCGCATTTACGGATGCGAAAGAAGATAGACCCGGTAGATTTGAAATTGCATCAGGCGGAACATTATTTTTAGACGAAATCGGTAATATTCCTCTTGAATTACAATCTAAACTTTTAACTGCAATTCAAAACCGTCAAGTTACTCGAATAGGAAGTAATAAAACAATTAATATTGATATTAGATTAATCTGTGCAACAAACATGCATATTTATGATTTAGTTAGTTCAAATAAATTTCGTCAAGACTTATTATATCGAATTAATACGGTTGAAATTTATTTGCCTCCGTTGCGTGAAAGAGATGATGATATTTTTTTGTTAGCCGAGCATTTTTTGGCGCTATATAAAAAAAAATATAATAAACCGAAATTAGTTTTTGATAATTCCACTTTTAAACAATTTGAAAGTTATAATTGGCCCGGTAATGTTAGAGAGTTACAACACTCAATTGAAAGGGCTGTTATTTTATCTGATTCCGATAAATTAATGCCGAATGACTTTTTCTTAAATAAAACCGGCGTAAAAAAGGAAGAAGCTGTTAATGATACTTTTAACCTTGAAGAGATTGAAAAAAACATTATTCAAAAAGCTATGGCAAAGTATCAAGGGAATATTACAAAAGTGGCTAAAGAACTTGGTTTAACAAGAACTTCATTATATAGACGAATGGAAAAATATAATATTTAGTATGAAGAATTTTAGAGTTACAATTACCATAAAAATTTTGTTTATCACGCTTCTAATATTAGGAGGATTCTTTTTATATTTTAACGGATATCCTTTTGCATTAATATTTTTTATTTTATTTATAATTATTTGGCAAATTGTTTTATTAATTAATTATGTTGATAAAACGAATAACGAATTATATTCGTTTTTACAATCTATAAATTATTCTGATTATTCGATTAATTATAATTTTGGCAAGTATGGTAAATCGTTTAAGAATATTTCTGATGAATTTAATAATATAATTAATAAAATTCGCCAATCCCGCAGCGATAAAGAAGAAAGTTTTTTATATCTTCAAACGACAATTGAACATATAGGTGTTGGTTTAATTTCATTTGATAGTTACGGTAAAATAGATTTAATTAATAGAAATGCAAAGAGATTATTGAAAATTAGTGCTGCAAAAGACTTGGGTGCTTTAAATGCAATTTCGGAAAATTTTGGAGATTTTATTTATCGTCTAATTCCGGGGCAGCAAATTACCTATACAATAAATTTAAAGGATGAAACAGTTCTTTTGTTGCTTTATGCTACTGAATTTAAGATGAGAGGACAGACATATAAAATAGTAACGATTCAAAATATTCAACCTGAAATTGAAAAGAAAGAAATTGAAGCTTATCAAAAACTTATAAGAGTATTAACTCATGAAATTATGAATTCGGTTACGCCCATTTCTTCTTTGGCTGCAACCGCAGAAAATTTATTAAAAGATAAAAAAAACAAAGAAAATATTAATCCCGAATTTACGGATGATTTTGCCTTAGCAATTGAAACTATTAAAAAAAGAAGCGAGGGTTTAGTTAAATTTGTTGAGAAATATAGAGACCTTGCTAAAATTCCCAAACCTGTTTTTGAAGTATTTCCGGTTACTACTTTATTTGGTAGAATTAAGTTGTTAATGGACTCTGCATTGAATAATCACAATATAAGGTTTACTACAGAAATTAGCCCAGTAAATTTAGAAATTAATGCGGATCAAGATCTGTTGGAGCAAGTATTAATCAATTTATTAAATAATGCCGTTTATGCAGTAAATCAAAAGTTGAACTCTTCCTTATCGGATTTAAATTTTCAAGGTGAAATTAATTTGAGTGCTTTTATTGACGAAAGGGGGAAGGCGGTCATCAAAATTAGCGATAACGGTATTGGTATAGAAGGCGAAATTTTAGAGAAAATATTTATTCCTTTTTTTTCAACTAAAAAAGAAGGTTCGGGAATTGGTTTAAGTATTTCTAAGCAAATAATTAATGCTCATTTAGGCACATTATCGGTTAAATCAATATTAGGTAAAATTACTACTTTTACTATTAAACTGTAAAAACGAATACTGTTGATAATATAATAAAATAATTGTACTTTTAAAATTTAATTGTTGGTTAGGTATATCATGAAAAAATTACTAGTTTTGTTTCTATTCTCATTATTAATCTTTGCTTGCAGTAAAGAGGAAGAAGTAAAAGTTGAATTATTTAGTCCCGAGGCTTTTTGTTATTCTCTGGATAGCGGCTGGGAATTAAATTCGTCAGTAAATGTTAAAGGATTTAAACAAGAAGAAAAAGATGGTAAATTTAGCGCTAAAATATCCTATTCGGTTGATTTAATGACTCCGGGCAATAATATTAAATCCGGAATATTTAAAGATGTAATAGAAAAGGAAAGTAATGAAAGAATAATGGATATTGCTTTAGAATGTCAAATGGTTTTAGATAGTACGTATGAAAAAGGGGATTATACCGTTATTTTTAATGTTAAAGACGAATTAAGCGGAAAATCTAAAGATATAAATAAAACTTTTAAGGTTGAATAATGCCGGTTGAAAATCTACAGATATTTGGGGTGAAAGATTGTAAAGATACCCAAAAAGCCGAACGTTTTTTTAAGGAAAGAAATATTAAATTTCAATTTCGCAATTTAGCAGAAAAAGGGGTTAGTAAAGGCGAACTGGAAAGTATAAAACGTAAATTTTCTATTGATGATCTTTTGAATACCGAGGGCAAACAATATCGAAAAAGAAATTTACAATATATTAAATTTGAGAAAGAAGAAGAACTATTAAATGATCCGTTGTTATTTGTTACTCCTATAGTCAGAACAAAAACTGATGTCACTTTAGGATACTGCCCCGATATTTGGAAAGAATGGTTGAAGTAATATTTTTATTAGTAGCAAAACTTCCTGATGTGTTAGATTTGGAACAAAAAAAACATAAAATTAAAAATATTCTTCAAAAAATGAAACGAAAAAGAATGATAAAACTTGGAGACAATAGACAGTGGATTTTAGGCGAGATTAATTTTAACTTAGACGAGGTTTAGACGCAATTTAGACGAAAAAATTAGTTAACTTGTTAAAATAAAACAATTTATGTGTTTGCATTTAGACGAGATTAATTTTAACTTAGACGAGGTTTAGACGTAATTTAGACGAAAAAATTAGTTAACTTGTTAAAATAAAACAACTTATGTGTTTACGCTTAGACGAGATTAATTTTAACTTAGACGAGAATAATTGATTTATCTTTAATCACTAAAAGATAAGTCGTTTTAATTAAAAAGTTGTATTAATTTTGCTTAACTTGTAAGCATCAATGATAAAATTAATGCTTTATTAAAACAATATTTGATAGTTGTTTAATTCTCTTTCTAACTGTGAGTTTGAAATAAATCTAATTGCATTCCAACCAACTGATTTTGCTCCGTCAATATATTCTTGAACGTCATCTATAAAAATATGTTCTTCGGGTTTAAAGCCGGTATAAGCCATTACTTCGTTATAAATTTCAGGTTCCGGTTTTACTGCTTTTACTTCGTGAGAAAGGATAAGTTTATCGAAATGCTCAAAAAATTTATAATGTTCATAACCGTATTTTTGATGGATATAATTTGTATTAGATAATAAAACTAATTTATAGTTCTTTTTTAAAATCGGTAAAAGGGCTGTCAAATTTTCGTTTATAGTGAAAATTTCTGAATAAATTTTGCAAAAAGTTTCACTATCAATCTTGTGCTCGGTAAACTCAAGCATTTCCTTTATAAACTCTTCAGTGTTTATAGCAAATTTCTCGTAGGCACGATGTAAATGATAGTTTACTTGATATAAATTATAGAATCTTTTGCCCAATCCTTCTTCAATTAGATCCAGTCTGTTTATTATTATATTGTAATCAAACGGAATTAATACGTTCCCTAAATCGAATACAATCGCTTTAATTTCTGACATAATTATTTTTACCTTTTTAGTTATATAAAAATATTAAAAATTTATCACAATTAAAAAGATAAAATAACTTTTGTACCTATGTTTTTTGTACTTTCAAATTTTATGTCAATTTTGTTTAAATCACAATAACCCTTTACAAGGGCTAATCCTAAACCGTTCCCTTCGTATTTTCTGCTATAACCTTGCTCTTCTTGGCTAAATACACCGAACAGTTTTTCCAAGTAATCTTTGGAAATTCCTATTCCCGTATCTTCAATTTCTACAATTAATTTAAAATTGTTCTTTTTAATTCTTAAAATTACACCGCCTTTTTCTGTATATTTTACGGCGTTGTCTAAAAGATTTTGAAATATTTGACTTAACGAATAACAATCTGCTATCACAGATATGTCGTTTTCTAATTCGTTAATTATATAAAACCACAATTTCTTTTTATTGCAGTCCAATTCAATCGTACTTTTCATTTTCGATATAATTTCTTCAAGTAAGTTTATTTCCCTGAAATTAGGTTCGTAAATGTTTTGCTGCAATTCAGCCATATTTAAAATTAGATCCATTGTTCTTATAATTCTGAATCCTTGTTTTTCTATTACGTTAAATCCTTCTTTAGTCTCTTTATCAACCATCTCCTCGACTTCGCTTTTTATTAAAGAAGAAAAACTTAATATGGAATTAATCGGTGTTCTTATTTCATGAGAAATTTGTGCTAAGAACTCGGATTTTAATAAAGCTGATTTTTCCGCATTTTCTTTTGCAAGCAATAATGCATTTTCAAATTCTTTCCGTTTTGTAATATTTTCTATACTTGCCAAACCGCCGATTATTCTTCCTTTTTTATCAAACATCGGATTTATCTTTACTAAGGCATAAACCTTGTGTTCGTTCATTGTAGTTAATTCACCTTCATAATAATCGGGCACACCCGTTAAGCCGGTTAAAAATGCATTTTTTAGTTTTTCGGTTTTTAAATTGTTTAAATCAAGTTCTTCAAAATTATAACCTATTTCTTTTAACTCTTCTTTTATCTTTTTATTTGCCTGAGTTATTTTTAATTTCGTATCGTAAACCAAAATTCCAAATGGTGATTGTTCAAATAGTATCCTATATTTTAACTCATCAAGTTTTTGTTGCTCTTCTGCTTTTTGTCTACAGGCTACTTCTTCGCTCAACTTATTATAAGAATCACTCAGTTCACGGGTTCTTGCCTCTACCTTATGTTCTAAGTATTCATTTAGTTCATTTAGCTGATTATATGCTTTTTCTTTTTCAATTAACTCAATTGCCAATTTGTTTTTTAACTCAAATATTTTTTTTATTACAAAATAAGCGGCAAACGGAGCTGTAAGTCCCGTAAAAAGTATTGTAATAGTGTGTGATTCCCACAATGTTAATTTGGGCAATAATTCCTGTTTTGTTGCCTCGTATATCGTCATTATTATAATAGTTATTAAAGAAATATAAAGCAGAGAAAAAAACATATTATTTTCTTTCATTTTTTCGCTTGCGATAGTTTTCATTTTTTTTATTGCTGATACGTTGTCAATAAATTTTGTATGATTGTTTAGAAAAATTAATTTTATGATTGATTCCATATTTCCCCGGATATTTGGTTATAAGTTTTAGGGATTGAAAAAGTAAATGTTGTACCCAACCCTTTTTTGCTATTTACTAGTAATTCGCCTTTGTGAAGTTCTATAAACTCTTTGCATAATTGTAATCCTAAACCTGTACCTGTTTCTTTATTTGTTCCTAACGTTGATTTTATATTTTTTGTGAATAGTATCTTTAGTCTGTCTTCATCCATACCCATTCCGCTATCCTCAACAGATAAAGCAAACGAAGTATCGTTATCCATTGTGTATATTGTTATTTTTCCGTTAATAGGAGTATATTTAATGGCGTTTGAAAGCAGGTTCCTTATTACCAGTTCTATCATGTCTTTATCTGCTGTAACGTTTATGTCTTTATTGTGAGGCAAAATTACTGTTATGTTTTTGTTTATTATTGATTCCTTATATAGATTATAAATATCATAAATTATTATTTCAATATTAAATTGAATAGGGCTAAATGTTATTTTATTAGTTTGTAACATTGACCAGTGTAAAAGATTTTCAAGTAGTTTATATATGTTTTGAGACGAGCTGTTTATACTTTTTGTTATTTCTTTTATTTCGCGTAATTCGAATTCTTCAAAGTCGCACTCTAACATTTTTGTTGTTCCTAGCAAAGTATTAAATGGGGAGCGTAAATCATGGGCAATTATTGAAAACAAAAAGTTCTTTGTTTCCAACGATTCACTAAGTTTTTGCTGAGATGACAATAATTTGTTGTTTAAAATCGCAAGCTGTTCATTCTGAATATTTAGTAAAGTATTCTTTGATTTTAATATTTCTGTTTGATTTCTTAGCTCTTGTTCTGCATTTTTTCTTTGCTCCACTTCGTTAGAAAGCAGTGAATTTAAACTGACTAATTCGGCAGTTCTTTCGTTAACGCGTATTTCAAGTGAATTGTTTATTGCAATTAAGTCATTGCTTAGCTTTTTATTTTCATTAAGCTCTTTGAGCAATCTTTTGCTTAATATCTCAATTCGTTTAAGAGCAAAATAAGATGCAATCGGAGCAACTGCACCCGAAAACAGTATCGTGATAATGTGCGACTGCCACAATGTTAATACGGGAAAGTAGAATTGTTTAGCTGCTTCGTAACAAGTCATGAAAATTATTGTAAATAAAGCGATAAACGCCAAAGAACGAGAAATATTGATCCCCGTATCTTTTATTGTTTCTAATTCGGTCATTTCGGAGTGACTAACACCGTATATACTTGCAATTTCGAGTACGCCTTTTTCTAACAAACTTCCTTTATAAATATTTTTAATTATTTTTAGTATCATAAAATTTTTTTATTTAAAATATATATAATGTGATATAATTGTCTTAATTAAGAAATTATTAATAAAGCAATATGATTTATCGGATTGACTTGCACGGGGGGAATAAAAAATATGTAAGATGTTGATAAATAATAAAATAGAAGGAAATTAATTGTTTGCCGAGTCGTCTTTTTTCGAATTGTTAAATTTTTGTTAAGTGGGTGTTTCGTTTATAAAGGATATAATGTCTTGTAAGGTGCTTTTCGATAAAAATTATGTTATTAAGCATGTTGTTGTTTTATTTATTAGATTTTAATTTCAAACAAATTAACAAAATCTTATAACTTATTATAAATTAATCAGTTACAAATGTTTTATCTTGGAAATTAATTTAAAAATTTGTATATTTAATAATTTTTTATAAAACTTTTGCCAAATGAACTTATTAATAAACGACACAATTACTGCAGTTGCCACTCCAATCGGAGAAGGAGCTATTTCCGTAATTAGGATTAGCGGAGAAGATAGCTTTAGAATAGTAGATTCTATATTTAGAGGAAAGACAAAAATAAGTTATGCGGCTTCTCATACAATTCATTATGGAAAAATAGTTGATGAAAAAAATGTCATAATAGATGATGTTTTAATTTCTGTTTTTCGCGGACCAAACTCATATACTGGAGAAGATTCTGTAGAAATAAGCACTCACGGAAATTCATTGATTACAAAGAAAATACTTGAGATTCTCTTAAGTAAAAACGTTAGAAGTGCCGAACCGGGCGAGTTTACAAAGCGCGCATTTTTAAATGGGAAAATTGATTTATCTCAAGCAGAGGCGGTTTTAGATTTAATTAAATCAAGAACGGATTCAGCATTGAGGGGAGCACGCAATCAGCTAGACGGAATGCTTTCGCAAAAGGTTCAAGTGCTTAGGCAATCATTATTAAACGCTTCTTCTCTAATTGAGCTTGAATTAGACTTTAGCGAAGAAGGTTACGAGTTTATGCCTAAAGACGAAATTACTGAAAAAATTGATAAAGTGATAAAAGAAATAGATTACTTATTAGATTCATATAGATTTGGCAAGGTGCTTCGGGACGGTATAAATTTAGCGATAATCGGTGAACCGAATGTGGGTAAATCGTCTCTTCTTAATTATATTTTAATAGAAGCCCGTGCAATTGTTAGCGATATTCCTGGGACTACTAGGGATATTATTAGAGAAGAAATTTCGATTGACGGCGTGTTATTTAAAATATTTGATACTGCGGGAATTCGAAAATCAGATGATGTTATTGAGATTGAAGGTGTAAAAAGGTCGCTTGACGCCATTAAAAATGCTGATATAATTTTATGGTTAACCGATGTAAAAAATGATTATAGTGAAACTATAAAAAACGAGTTGAATAAATATACCGACCCCAAAAAGGTTATCAAGGTTGTAAATAAAATTGACCTTGAGATAAATGAAAAAATAGATGCTGATGTTTATATATCTTCAAAAACCGGAGAAGGTATAAATCAATTGTTTGAGGAAATGAAAAAACATACGGTTGGGGAGGGGGTTTATACGGAAAAATCAACTGTAATAAACAATGTAAGACATTATAATGCGTTAAAACGAACCGTAGATTATCTTAACTCCGCAAAAACTTCAATTAACCAAGAAATGAGCGGCGAATTTATTGCAGTTGATTTGCGTAATGCGATTGACTCGCTTTCTGAAATAATTGGTGTTGTTACAACCGATGATATTTTGAATAATATCTTCGATAAGTTTTGTATAGGTAAGTAAAAATAGTTTCACGTGAAACATAATAAAAAAACCATTAAATGGTTTCACGTGAAACATGATAAAAAATTGAATAAAAATAGTTTCACGTGAAACGAAAGGAATAAATGAGATATTTTGATGTAATAGTAGTCGGTGGCGGACATGCCGGAATTGAAGCGATTTATGCTGCCGATAAAATGGGATGTAGTGTAGCAGTAGTTACTATGGATAAATCCGGCTTTGGTAGAATGAGCTGTAACCCAGCGATAGGCGGTAGTGCTAAAGGTCATCTTGTTCATGAAATAGATGCCTTAGGTGGTGCCATGGGGTTTTTGGCTGATCAAACCGGAATACAATTTAGAATACTAAATAGAAGTAAGGGACCGGCTGTTTGGGCAGGTAGGTGCCAATCTGATAGAGAGTTATATAGTAAAGCTGCCTCGGAATTTATTGCATCATTGCCTTGCACTACAATTGTTGAAGATTCTGTTGTTGAAGTTATTGAAGAGAATAAACAAGTTGTGGGTGTTAAAACCTTAAAAGGGGAAGAGATTAAATGCAAGACCGTTGTT
>JAEXOD010000199.1 GCA_023447335.1 Bacteroidota bacterium | reverse complement strand
TATGGAAAAGATTAAAGTAAAATTTCCCGACAATACCGTAAAAGAATTTGATGGTGGGATTACTGCATATGATATTGCCAAATCAATATCTTCAAGATTAGCTGATGAAGCACTTGTTGCTAAAGTTAACGGAAAAGTTGTTGATCTAAACTCACCCATTAATTCTGACTGCGATTTACAAATATTTACTTTCGATAGCCCCGAAGGTAAAGAAACTTATTGGCATTCAAGTTCCCATTTAATGGCTCATGCCATTACACAATTATATCCCGAAGCTAAATTTGGGGTAGGTCCTGCTATTGAAAACGGATTTTATTATGATATTGATATAAATACCCGTTTAACAGAAGAAGATCTTGTTAAAATTGAAAACAAAATGTCTGATTTATCTAAAGAAGATAAACCATTTTGTCGTAAAGAGCTTTCAAAAGAAGAAGCACGTAAATTTTTTGAAGCTAAAGGGGATGAATACAAGCTTGAATTAATTGATGGTTTAAATGAAGACGAAACCGCAATTAGTATTTACGAAGAAGGTGATTTCACCGATTTATGCCGCGGACCTCATTTACCCGGAGCCGGTAAAATTAAATTTTTCAAACTCTTAAGTGTTTCCGGAAGTTATTGGCGAGGAGATGAAAAAAATAAACGTATGCAACGTATATACGGTATTTCATTCCCAAAGAAAAAAATGTTGGATGATTATTTAACATTTTTAGAAGAAGCCAAAAAACGTGATCACCGCAAATTAGGTAAACAACTAGATTTATTCAGTATTCATGATGAAGCAGGTGCCGGATTAGTATATTGGCATCCTAAAGGTTCACGAATACGTCACGAAATTGAAAAGTTTTGGAAAGAAGCCCATTTTGAAAATGGTTATGATATAGTTTATTCTCCGCATGTCGGTAAAAGTTGGTTATGGGAAACAAGCGGACATCTTGTTAATTATAAAGACAATATGTATGCTCCTATTACTATAGACGAACAAGACTATTACATAAAACCAATGAACTGTCCGTTCCATATTTTAATGTATCAAACAGAACTTCGTTCATATCGTGATTTGCCGTTACGTTGGGCTGAATTAGGAACTGTTTATCGTTACGAAAAGAGCGGTGTATTACATGGTTTATTGCGTGTAAGAGGATTTACTCAAGATGATGCACATATCTTTTGTACACAAGAACAGATTGAAGATGAAATTATAGAGGTAATTCGTTTTTCGCTTTATATGTGGCGTTCGTTCGGTTTCGAAAATTTAAAGTTTTATGTTGCTACTCGTCCAGAAAAAGCAGTAGGTGAAGATGAATTATGGGATAAAGCAACCAATTCATTAATAAATGCTTTAAAACGCGAAAACTTAGATTATGAATTAGATGAAGGGGGCGGAGCATTTTACGGTCCCAAAATAGATATTAAGATTAAAGATGCAATAAATCGTGAATGGCAGATGAGTACTATACAGTTTGACTTTAATTTGCCTGAAAGATTTGATATGCATTATGTTGGTGAAGACGGAAAAGAACATCGTCCGTTTATGGTTCACAGAGCGTTGTTAGGTTCGTTGGAAAGATTTTTTGGAGTTTTATTAGAGCATCACGGCGGATCATTTCCGTTATGGTTAGCTCCGATTCAAGTAGCAGTAGTTCCAATTTCGCAAAACTTTTTTGAGTATGCAGAAGAAGTAGAAAAAGAGTTGAAAAAATCAGGAATTAGAGTTACATTAGATAGAAGAAATGAAAAAATAGGGTACAAAATACGTGATTGGGAAACCAATAAAGTGCCTTATATGTTGATATTAGGTGAAAAAGAACAAACACAAAGCGTAGTATCGGTACGCAAACATAAAGAAGGCGATAAAGGGAGCTTTAAATTAAGTGAACTTATATCGGAATTAAAGAATAAAATAGAAAACAAATTAAATAACAATTAGTGAGGTAGTACATTAGCCAACAATACCGAGTAAATAACGATATCAAAACCCCGCAAGTACGTCTTATAGATTTTGACGGAACGCAAGTTGGGGTAGTTACAATTCGCGAAGCACTAGAAAAAGCCGAACAAAGACAGCTTGATTTGGTAGAAATAGCTCCGCAAGCTCAACCACCGGTTTGCAAAATAATAGATTTTGGAAAATTTACATACGAGCTGCAAAAAAAAGAAAAATTACAGAAGAAAAAGCAGCACGTTACGGTGTTAAAAGAGATAAGGCTACATCCTAATACCGATACACACGATTTTAAATTTAAAGCTCGTCATGCTATGGGATTTTTAGAAGACGGCGATAAAGTAAAAGTTTCTGTTGTGTTTAAAGGAAGAGAACTTGCTTATACACAACACGGCGAAGAATTATTAAAAGAATTTATAATAGAAGTGCAAGATTACGGAAAAGTGGAGCAAGAAATAAAATTTGAAGGCAGAACAATGCACATGATTTTAGCTCCGCAAAAAACAAAAAAGAAAAAATAGAGGTACATTAAATGCCAAAAATGAAAAGCAACAGAGGAGCTGCGAAAACTTTTAAGTTGACCGGTTCCGGCAAAGTAAAAAGGCACAAAGCTTATTGTGCTCACATACTTACTAAAAAGACTACGAAAAGAAAAAGAAACTTACGTCAGTCTACTTTAGTTAGCGATGCAGATGCTCGCAGAGTAAAAATAATGATTCAATAACCTTTAAAGGAAGAAAAAAATGCCTAGATCAAAAAACAAAGTAGCCTCTAAACAGAGAAGAAAAAAGCTACTTAAAATGGCGAAGGGCTATTGGGGCGCCCGTAGCAACGTTGTAACCGTTGCCAAGCACCATGTAGAAAAAGCTTTACAACATGCTTACAGAGACAGAAAAACCAAAAAACGTATTTACAGACAGCTTTGGATTGTTAGAATCAATGCTGCTGCAAGAGAAAACGGAACTACCTATAGCAAATTAATTGATGCTATGTATAAAAAAGGTTTAGAAATTAACCGTAAAGTTCTTGCTAATTTAGCTGCTGAAAATCCAAAAGCTTTTACAGATATAGTAAAATTTGTAATGAACTAATTTTTTTACCCCTAATCGGCTTTTATTTTTTTATTTTTCCGATTAGGGGTATATTTATTTTAAATATCTGTTGAGATTATAATGCGAGAAAAAATTTTACAAGCGGAAAAAGATTTTAATAATGAAATAATTCTTGTTAAAGATATAAAACAATTAGAAGATTTTAGAATAAAATTTTTAAGTAGAAAAGGAATTATTTCTCAGTTATTCGAAGAATTTAAAGATGTTACACCCGAAGTTAAACGTGAAGTAGGTAAATTATTAAATACTTTGAAAAATAGCTGCAACACAAGTTTTGAAGAGCTAAAAGCTAAGCTTGAAGCTAACGCCGTTTCAAACGGTCCAAAAATAGATTTATCACTACCTGAATATGAAAAAGAATACGGTAGTCCTCATATTTTAATTCAGACTTTAAACCAAATTAAATCAATATTTAAAAGTTTGGGCTTTTCTGTTTATGAAGGACCTGAACTTGAGTCGGATTATAATAATTTTACAGCTTTGAACTTTCCGGAAGATCACCCGGCAAGGGATATGCAAGACACATTTTTTATAAATGAAAATTTCTTGTTAAGAACACATACATCGCCTGTTCAAATTAGATTAATGCAAAATAAAAAGCCCCCGTTACGAGCTATTATGCCTGGTAAAGTATATAGAAACGAAGCAGTTAGTGCCAAAAGTTACTGTCTATTTCATCAGGTAGAAGGACTTTACATCGATAAAGATGTTACTTTTACTGAACTTAAGGGAACATTAGTTTATTTTGCAAAACAACTATACGGACAGGATTTAGTATATAGATTCCGTCCTAGCTTTTTCCCGTTTACCGAACCAAGTGCCGAAATGGATATATGGTGGCAGCCTAAAGGAAAAGAAGGACGTTGGTTAGAAATATTAGGCTGCGGTATGGTTGATCCTAATGTTTTACGCAATGTTGGAATTGATCCCGAAATTTATACCGGTTATGCTTTTGGTATGGGAGTAGAAAGAATGACATTACGTAAATACGGAATTTCCGATATTAGAACTTTGTTTGATAACGATCTTCGCTTTTTAAAGCAATTTTAATTAGGAGAATTAACTTTGAAAGTTTCGCTAAATTGGTTAAATGATTACATCGATATAAAAAATATACCTGCTTCCGAAATAGCCGAAAAACTATCTAAATGTGGCTTAGAAGTAGAAGAAATGGTTGATAATAACGCAAAATATGATAAAATTGTTGTCGGTTATGTTAAAGAGTGCGGTAAACATCCTAATGCTGATAAACTTAGTGTTTGTACCGTAACGGACGGTAACGAAGATTATACTGTAGTTTGCGGAGCGCCGAATGTTGCTGCCGGTCAAAAAGTTGCTTTTGCTAAACTTGGGGCTATTATCCCAAACGGAAATTTTGAAATAAAAAAAGCAAAAATACGTGGTCAAGAATCATTTGGAATGATATGCGCCGAAGATGAACTAGGGTTAAGTGATGACCATAGCGGTATTATGGTTTTAAATGAGAATGCCGTCTTAGGAACTCCGATTGCAGATGCCTTAGGAATTGGTGATGTTGAAATTGAGATTTCGATTACGCCAAATCGCAGCGATGCTTTGAGCCATTTTGGTGTTGCAAGAGATTTAGCAGCTTTATATAACTTAGAATTTAAACGTCCGGAGTTTGAAATTCCGGAATGTGGAAAAAAAACATCCGATGTTGCACATGTATTTATACAAGATCCGGATTTATGCCCTCGTTATGTTGCGAAGGTTGTTGAAGGAATAACTATAAAAGAATCTCCCGATTGGTTAAAAAATAGGTTGAAAGCAGTTGGGTTACGCCCGATAAATAATGTTGTTGATGTTACCAATTATATTTTATATGAGGTTGGTCAACCATTACATGCATTCGATTTAAATATGCTTGAGCAAAAGTCTATTATTGTTAGAAGAGCAGGTGCTATTAATAAAATTGTTACATTGGATAGTAAAGAAAGAAACTTGTTACCAAATGATTTATTAATTTGCGATAAAGCCAAACCTGTTGCCGTTGCCGGAGTTATGGGAGGCGAAAATAGCGAAGTTACATTAAATACTACTGATATATTAATTGAAAGCGCTTATTTTAATCCTTCTTCAATTAGAAAAACAAGTAAAAAACTTGGATTATCAAGCGATTCATCTTATAGATTTGAAAGAGGATGTGATCCAAATATAACACGTTACGCTGCCGAGCGAGCCGCGTATCTAATTCAGCAAGTTGCAGGCGGAACAGTTTTGGATGGTGTTATTG
>JAEXOD010000105.1 GCA_023447335.1 Bacteroidota bacterium | reverse complement strand
TGGAACGGTGAAACAGTGAAACGGTGGAACGGTGGAAAAGTGGAACGGTGGAAAAGTGGAACGGTGGAAAAGTGAAACGGCGGCACTAAAATTTTTACTTAAACTTTAGCCTTAAACATTTAACATTGTGGAACGGTGGAACAGTGGAATAGTGAAAATGTGAAACGGCGGCACTAAATTTTTTACTTAAACTTTAGCCTTAAACATTTAACATTATCTCACAATTCTTTTTAAGCTCTGTAGGAGCTACATTTTTGTAACTTACATAAATATGAACTCGTGTAAGCCTCGTATAGGTGACATTGGTTTATATTACCCCGCCTCCACAAATACTTTCGATATTTCAATTTTTGATGACTTAAAAGAACCCGACTTAAAAGAACATATAACACGAGTCAGTAAAATATTTTATTCTAAAGAAGAATAAAACTTCTTTTTCAAAACAATTTCATTAAAAGATTCTTGAAAGCAGCATAGTTTTTTTGTAATACACTAATTACTAAAAAAATCCACTTTATTTCAAAACTCACCTTGCTTGTATTATAAATTTTTGTTTATTTTTGTACACTTAATTAACAGATTTGAACATAACCAGCTCAGTTTGGGAAGTTACACGTTATCAATTTAGGCAAATTATAAATAAGGTATTAATAACTGTAATGTGTTTTTTTATTGCTAAAACTAGAGAATATTCAATTATTGAAAAACTTTGCTTATATTTGTGACAGAATTATTAAAATAAAATAAATGTTTAATAAAAAACAGAAACTTTTTGTAGTATACTTATATGGTTACGAGAATAATAGGGGTTGCATTTAACCTTGCTAGACTTTCACAAATCTATTTCCAGTTAGATTGGAAGGATTAAACAGAAGTAGACCCCGGAATAATTAACAAAACCGAAGAGATATTTAAAATTAAAAGACTATCGATAAAATTTCGTATCGTAAAATTTATTACGCTTTGACAGAGGAACAAGATAGCAAAGAAGAATTTAAGTTTGCTGAAATGAAAATTGTGCACTAAAAAAAACCAAAATATGAAAGAAGAATTGACTTTACAAATGAGTGAACTCTTACGATTCAATAAAAAATTTCACAAGAACTGTAAAAAGATGATAAATTACAAAATCGAAGAAATCGAACAATCGGAAAAGGTAATTGCTGTTGTAGATAGACGTAATAAACTTAATGACTTGACAGGAAAAGAGTGGATCTCTGAGACTAAAAGTTTCTTCTACCAAAAGGGCTTAGGAGCAACTAGTATTCATGCCAAATATGAAAAAATGCACCCTGCACCTTTTTCATTTACTGATGTAACGAAGTTAGTTAAGTTTTTCACTAAAAAAGGGGCAAAAGTTTTAGATCCGTTCAGTGGAGTTGGCTCCACTATTAAGGCTTGTTTTGAACTTGAAAGGGAAGGATTCGGTGTGGAGTTAAATCAAAAATGGTTTGACATAACAAAAGAAAGGCTAAAAGCAGAAAGTGATTTTGATATTGATGCTAACCATTTGGTTTGTGGAGACAGTCGTAATATCAAAAACTTTTTCGAGCCTGAAACTTTTGATTTTATCATTACTTCGCCACCCTATTGGAATATTCTAGACAAAAAAGACCACAAGGCAAAAGAAAGGGTTGAAAAGGGGTATGATACCAAATATGGAGATAACACAAACGACTTAGCCAATATTGAAGATTACGACAAATTCTTAATTGAACTTGCAAATATCTTTTTAGGCTGTTACGATCTTTTGAAACCTGATAAATATATGTGCGTAGTAGTAAGTGATTTTAGACACAAATCTGAATTTATTCCCTTTCACGCTGATTTATTAGCGGAACTAACTAATCGAAAGTTAGAAAAAAGATTTAGTTTGCAGGGAATAAAGATTTTAATTCAAAACTCAAAAAAACTATATCCTTACGGTTATCCTTTTTCGTATGTAGAAAATATACATCATCAATACGTTTTAATTTTTAAAAAGCCGAATAAATGAAAGAGTTTAATAAAATATACTTACAAGATTGTATTGGATTTATTCATGAACTTGAATGCGAAACCGTTGATTTGATTATAGCTGACCCACCCTATAACCTAAATAAAAATTTTGGGAATAAAAGTGATAGTTGGGAAAATGTTCAAGATTGGGTAAATTGGTGCAAGTTGTGGATTGATGAATGTATCAGAGTATTAAAACCAACAGGTTCAATATTTATCTATGGAATACACCACTACCAGTGCTATATTCAATGCTATCTATATGAAAAGCAAATGAAATATAGAAGACAAATTATCTGGTACTATGAAAATGGTTTTTCAGGTTATAAAACTTTAAGTGCATTTTATGAACCGCTTTTGTGGTTCTCTAAAAGTGATAATTTTACTTATCACGATATTAGAGAGCCTTATAAAAGTCATGACCGTATAAAAAACAAAATTTATAAAAATGGTAAGGAATGGACACCAAACCCAAAAGGTAGACTTGCGGGTGATGTTTGGAGTATTCCCACATTAGCAGGAAAAAGATTTGCAAATGAAAAAGTAAAGCACCCGACGCAGAAACCTCTTGAATTATGCAACAGACTTGTTAAACATTTTAGTAACGAGAATGAACTTGTTTTAATACCATTTTCAGGAAGTGGGTCTGAGTGTGTTAGTTGCATACAACTTAACCGAAATTTTTTGGCATCAGAAATCAACCCTGAATATGTAGATATCGCTAATCGACGTATTTCAGATATTAGAATTAATCTTTCTTAAAAGCTATAATATGATAAGGCTACCCAACCCGAAATCTGATATTCACGAGTATATCAAAATTATTTCAATAATCAATGCTTACCTTCAGCAAGTTCAAAACAACAGTTTTAATTTTGATGACCTTTCTAAAAGTTTGACACAAATCGGCAATATTTCTTCTCAAAAGTCTTTTGGGTCAAAAGCAATTGAAGCAAGTTTTAGAAAAGACAAAAGTTTAGATAGTGTTTTTAATCAATCAAAAGCAATATCTGAGGTTCTACGTTTATTGGGCTTTATTGTATCAGCAGGCGATCAACATACTTTTAGAATCACACAATTTGGGAAATATGCTGCATCATACCACGATACTACAAGAGATGATATAAGAACTGAAATTTTAAACCTGCTTTCGTATGTATTCTTAAATGTAAATTTTAAACACCCTCAAATTATTGCTAATGATAATATAAGTGTAAAACCATTTATTGCAACTTTGTTACTTTTACCTAAAATTGAGAACTTTATAACAAAAGAAGAATTTAATTTTTTCATACTTACACTTGAAAATGATAGTGAAAGTAGCCTAAATAATATTGCAATAGAAATCATGAAGTGCAGAACCCAAGCAGGTCTTTTTCAAGTGAGTAAGCAAAACACATTAACATTAAGAAGAATTTCAGAAAGTACTGCCAGCAATTACACAAGAATACCTCTTGCTTTTTATAAGTCTTTAAATCTGCTGCATAAAGATACAGTTAAAAATGTTGCTTGGCTTGAAAGTTACCTCACTAACAAAAGCAAATTCATAGACGGAAAAAACGCGAGTAATTCTACAGAAATATATGTTTTAGGTACTACAGGCAGGGATTTTATAAATTTTATCGCAGGCACTAACAACTTGAAATACAAAGATATTGAAACAGAAAGTATGGAAATTCGCTTTTATTACGCATTTTCTTCTCTTTTGTACTATTACCAAAATCAAGATGAAAACATTTTTAAGTTTTTACATACTAAACTCAAAATTTCAAATCATATTGATAACAAAGTATTTGCTTTTCCTTATATGATATTAAGAAGCGAAGAGATTGTAGATTTTGAAACTTTGTTAGAGATAGTAAACAAAAAATTTAACATTTCACTTATTAAACCTCACGAAATAAAAAGTCAAGAGATAGAGTTTTATATTTGGCAAAATCAAAATGCTAGAATTCAAGCAGAACTAGGTAAAACGCCAAAAATAGATAAAACAGAATTTGATTGTTTGAATTGCAGACCTGCGAAGTGTTATCAATATTTAGACGAAGAATTAAAGGTCAACAACCAAATATTACAGGAAATACCTGATAAAAACGCAAATAATGTTTGTCCAACTGGTGCAATTACTTTTAACTATCAACTTTTTCCAAAGTTGGATTATAATAAGTGCATTGATTGTGGAATTTGTATCTCACGTTGCAGCTTCGGTGCTATTCATTACGAAAACGACATACTCGTAATCAAACAAGATAAGTCAAAACTAAATTTACAAAGTCTAAGAAAAACAGAAAAGGAAACAGAAAAAGAGTTTGCCAAACTAATATATTCTTTTGAATACAAAATTGATAATCAATTACTTGTTGAAATTTTAACTAAATTTCACTCAAAAGTAATGAACCTCAAAAAAGAAGAATTTTATCCTTTAGTACGAAATTTATTGCGACAGATTCACCTAAAAGCAAAAATTGGCAAAAGCGGAGATACACAATGGCGTTATGATGCTATAGCTGTTGATCCTTTTGTTATGCCTATTGAAATCAAATCTCCAAGAGAGGATAAATTTATAAACCCTAATTCTATTCGCCAAGCGATAGAGAACTCAATCACAATTGAGGCACGGCACAACTTAACGAAAAAAGCATTGAGTGCCGTAATTGCGCTGTTGTACGCAAATAATAGAAGTGATAGTGAAGATATGTTAAAAGATGCAAAGGAACTTCATAATATCAAAATATTATTAATTTCCGTAGTAATTTTATCTTATTTAGTGATCAAAAACATTGAAAACAAGTTTACTGTTAAAGATATTGAATTTATTTTTAACAACACAATTGGAGCCTTTGACGAAGTTACCATAAAAGAGTTTTGGATAAACTTTTTGGCAAGACGTGAAGAATTACAAGCCCTTAATAAAAAGGCAACTTATTTTAACGACAAAGACAAGATACAAAATTTAAGTTTTAACTTTCAAAATAAACTTATCCTAGAATTTGAGGTTTTTGAGAAAATTTTTGAACTTATAAGACCTAAAAAATAGGTAAACCAACTAACGAAAGTGCGATACGTCAGAAAAAGAAACATGAAATTATTCGAAAAAAACATATTCAGTTGTTAGTTTAACATTCTGTCTGGTATCAACATTTCTATGTTTGAACAGTTTTGTGTTCATCTATTCGCTATTACTCCATGCACTAAACCGTTTTAATCAATTCCCCTCAATATGCCACTTCTTCAAACTATCAAAAATTTAACATGCAATAAAGCAAGCTATCCCACTAGCTTGCTTTTTGTTTAATATTTCATTTATTTCACATCTATTTTCCATGCCTGAGAAATATTGATGTTAGTAACCTTATTGCCTCTTATTTAATAATAATTTGTTTTTTATAAGATATTTTGTACTTTGTATGTTGCAATAATTTTAATAGTCCAAAATTAAACCATATGAAAAAGACCGCAATTTTTGTAGATGTTCAAAACATATATTACACAACTAAAGAACATTTTAATTTAAATTTTAACTATAAAATTTTTATTGAGTTTATTTCCGAAAGCCATGAAATAATAAAATCAATTGCATATGCCATTAATAAAAACGATCCTAAACAAAAACAGTTTCAGCGAACTTTGGAAAGTTTTGGTTTTGAAGTAAAGCTTAAACCATTTATTAAACGTGGTGACGGCTCGGCTAAAGGTGATTGGGATGTAGGAATTACTATTGATATTCTTGAGTATGCTCCTATTTGCGAAAAAATTATACTCCTTTCCGGAGACGGTGATTTCGATTTACTTGTTAAAAAAGTAATTGATAAGTACGGAGTAATAGTTGAAGTTTTTGGCGTTAAAGAATTAACTTCCGATTCACTAATTAATTCCTCATCTATATTTTCGCCTATAACTAAAAATCTTCTGTTTTAGTACTTTTATATACTCAACTATATTTTTCTCATATTGTATATCTTTTTACATAAATATTTTCGTTGATAAAAATTTTGACAGCTATCTATAAATACTTGATTTTTTGAAAATATAACTAAGATATTCATTTGCTTTTAATTTGTTTTGTAGTTATTTTATAAAATACTTTAGAGGTGGCAAATGAAAAAAAATATTTTTTTTATTCTATTAATTATGCATCAGTTCTCAATAATAGCTAATGCACAAACTAACATAATTATCGGACAAGTGTATAATTTCTCGCAAAATCAGTCCAGCACAATCAATTATCAATTAAATTTGGAAAAACCCGGTGAAATCACACTAAACATAAGTAATTGGTTATCCACATATGATTGGGGTACCGATTTTGACAGAATTTACATCTATAATAGTGACGGACTTATAGTCGGCAGGAATAGTCTTTCTACCAATGAAGATCCATTCTTATTCCATATGTTTGCTTCTAATCAAGGGATGAAATTTTCATTAGGGAAGGCAGGAATTTACACTATTGCAGTTCATTCCGGAGTAAAGAGAAGTGATTGGGGAACTGCAACAACACAAAATTACCAAATGTCATTATCTGCTATATATTGTGATGATCCGTTCGAGCTAAATGATGATATGATAAGCTCTACTCCTATCGCTATAGGCGAAACTATTACTGCATATCAATGGAAACAAATTAACACAGTAGCGGTTTGGGGAGACGAAGATTGGTATAAAATTAATATAGATTCCCCCGGTAAATTGAAGATTGATCTATTAGATTGGATTGGAATCTATAACTGGGGAACTGATTTTGATAGATTGTATGTCTATAATGCTGACGGAACTTCAATAGGTTTTAGGGGCGGGAACGATTTTTATAGCTGGATGATGGGATCGTCAAATGATACTGTTCCTCATACTACCGAGATGAATCTTTCTCATGCCGGAACTTATTATTTAAGATACCATGCAGGTGTTGGTACCAGTACCAAACCTTACAAACTTACAACTTATTTTACCCCTGCAAATGATACTTTTGAACCAAACGATAATTTTGCCACTGCAAAGCAGATAACCAATAATGACTGGTACAATGCCTTTGAATGGCGCTCGTTAGATAGCACTATGAATGTATCGGGAGATGAAGATTATTTTTACTTTTTGACCCCCGGCTCCGGAGCATATAATATCACACTAAACGGCTGGATACCAATTTATAATTGGGGTGCCGATTATGACCGAATGACTATTTATGATGAAAATTATAATCCGGTAGGAGCTAATCCTCTCGGATGGATGATGGGAACAAACCCCATTAATTTTAACATTCCTTCTGCAGGTAAATATTATATACAGTTACATTGCGGAGGTACATACTCAATAGAGGGCTATCGGTTTATATTAAACGGAACATTAGTCGGAATTAAGGATTTATCCATATCTCCTAAGAGTTTTTCGTTGGAACAAAATTATCCAAATCCTTTTAATCCGACAACAAAAATAAGTTATTCCATTCCTTTCGTTTCAGAAGTAAAAATAAATATCTATAATTTACTTGGCGAACATGTAACCGAATTGATTAATCAAATACAAAACGAAGGAAATTACGATATTTCTTTTAGTGCAAATTCCTTACCTATTGAATTAACAAGCGGTGTTTATTTTTACACTATTTCAGCATCTTCTATTGACGGGAAACATAATTATAATAATTCAAAGAAGATGCTGCTATTAAAATAATACATTCAATTAAGTTGATATAAAAAACGCACTTCATTCATTCGAATTTTCATTTTCTATTAACCCCATTTCAAAATAATTGAAGTGGGGATTTTTATTGTTTTAGTTTACTTATTAAGTGCTCTATTTCCTTTCATACATCTGAATAAAGTGCACTCATCTTAAATTATTATGAAAGTCGCTGTATTTATTTTCTAATTAAATTCTAAACCCTTGTTTATATTTTGCGATATAATTACCCCCTTCCAATAATTTAAGAAGGGGATAAAAAAAGTGAATATTACGGTTACTTAGATATTAAATAAATTTTATTAATCTAATTTATTTCACTGCATCTAAAATGTAATCATATAAAAATCTTTGCGGATTTTGGAAATTTTCATTTGTCGTAGTTGTTGCCGTTACTGCAACGACCATTTTATACTCAGGTATCACAAATATATACTGCCCCATCGCACCCATAGCAGCGTAAACATATTCGTTTGTTTTGCTTTTAATTCCCGGTTTAAATATCCACCACAAATAACCATATCCTCTTATATACGGATCATTTACATAAACGGGAGTAAGGTCAACCTTCATTTTAAATGATTCTGTTATCCAACTTTCCGAAATTATTTGCTCGCCTTTATATTTCCCTTTGTTCAAGTATAATTGACCCAATTTAATCATATCAATCGGTCGTAAATATAATCCTCCGCCTGTATGAGGATGTCCTTCACTGTTTTTGATCCAAGATTTTGTTGTTATACCCAACTTTGGAAACAAATATTGATCGGCAAAAACATCCGCATGATTTCCCCAAGCACTTTTAAGAATTGCCGAAAGTAATATAACTCCTCCGCTATCATAATTAAACCACAAACCGGGTTCTGCTGCCATAGGTCTATTTAAATAAAACTGATCCCAACCTGTACGTAAAGCATTTAATTGGTCATGAGGCGAATTTGGAAACCCTTCTGAGTAATCAACACCGGTTTTCATCGTAATTAGATTTTTTATTGTAATTGCCCGCTTCCAATCATTCATATTTTGTATATTTGTATATTGAGGGAAATAACTTAAAATTTTAGAATCTACACTATTTATTATTCCCTTATCTAAAGCTATACCGAGTAAAGCTGATGTAAAACTTTTTGTAACAGACTGCATAGTATGCATATTAGTTCTTTTATAAGCATTATAATATTTTTCTATTATCAAACTATCATCTTTCATAATTAACAATCCGTCTATTTCCGGAAATGTTTTGTTTGCTATTAAATCTAATAGATTAAATATTTTTACCGAATCAAGTCCGAAAAATAAAACCTTTGCTTCGCTTGTCGTAAAACTTACTACGTTGCCATATGCCGTACCCGCTTTATTTGTTGCAAAAGCTCTTACGTAATAACCGGTTTTATCATTTAATCCTGTAATAGTACAACTAAATTCATCTGAATTAGTTGTTGAAACTATTTTATTATCGGCAACTGTCGGTAAAGGATTTACACTCCAACATATTCCTTTAGAACTAATTTCCGAATCTCCTTTATCCGTTATTTTACCACTTATTATTGCAGATGAATCTGTAATAGTAGTAACATTATTTGTTGTTACGGTCGGCATTTTAACAAATGACTCGGTACTGCTTTCTTCTTTACAACCAATTAAGAAAGTAATAAAAATTAATATAATTAATTTCCTTAAATTGTTTAAATACATATTTTCCCCTAAAATAATTGTGAATAATACAAAAAAATCTTTCTTGTTAAATCTAAAACATCATTAAATATTTATTATCGCCTCCCGATTAATTTCAAAAATTTTGCATAACTTTTTTAGTATTATAAAATATAATATGTAATTATTTTATGGGCAAGCTATTAATTGAGTATCTATTTTAGAAATTACTTTAGAAAGCAATAAACTTAGATTAATATTTTCATTACTCTAATAATATTTAAATAAATAATAAAAATCGTTTTATAAATATTTTTGTTCATTATTATATTTTTACACTTATTAAAAGCCTGATGGAGAATAAAGTAGCAAATCCTGCTATTGTACTAACTTTAATAATTCAAAGCAAGAGTTTTATTCCCCACTTTTATTCAGCATTAAAAAATGGATGACGCTTGTAATGAGTTATCGGAATGCAACAAGTAGATTAATTTTAAAAAATATAAAAATATTTTTGCTTTTATGAATTTCGGATTTCAATTCACTTAATTGGAATAGCTTTAATATAAACGATTTGGGATATCAATATTTATGATATCCCAAAATCTTGAAACTATCTCATCAACATCATTTTTTTAGTTTCGGTAAATCCGCCTACATCAAGTTTATAAAAATAAACCCCACTGCTTAAGTTTTTGGAATCCCAAGTTTTTGTGTAATTACCCGCATTAAGCTCTTCGTTAATAATAGTAGTAACTTCTTTTCCCAAAGCATCGTATATTTTTAGTGTTACAAACTCGGTTTTTGGTAAAGTAAAGTTAATGTTTGTGCTTGGGTTAAACGGGTTAGGGTAGTTTTGGCATAGAGTATAATTAAGGTCGTTGCTGTTTAAGTTTACCGTTATTTCGGCAATATATCTAAAATTTCCGTCATTATCTATTTGTTTTAATCTATAGCTAATTTGGTTAATATTTTTTAAATTTTCATCAATTATATCATAAAAAGAATAATTATTTACATTATTACTATTACCAAATCCTTTAATAAAACCTATACTTAAAAATTCTTCATTGTTAACACTACTTTCAATTTCAAATCCGTAATTGTTAATTTCGGTTGCAGTTTGCCAAGTTAATTCTATCTTGTTGTTAATGTACACAGCGGTAAGAGTTAACAACTCAACAGGTAATGGTTCGTCTTCAGGGTACTGGCATGTTAAGAACGGATAACCACTATTTCTAGTGCTGTTTATATTCCAAATTCCCGAAAGATTAGATGAAGTTTTAAAATCCCAACCGGCAGTAATATAAAAGTTGGGAACAACCAAAGCTTCGGTAGTCATTTGTGCCGTAGTTTTGCCTGTAGCACCCGTACCGCTTGTTTGTGCTGATGTCTGATTATCAAAATAATTGGCTGTATAATTTTTTGTGCCACCTCCTTCTTCCGATCCAACAAAACCTTTATCCGTAGGATTTGTAGCTCCATCGTATGTAACACTTCCTTTTGCATAACAATAATTGATTGTGGAGCTATAAGAAGCATCGGCATAGTTTTTACCGACAAAACTTCCTGTAGAAGATGTGAATTGCCCCGCTATTGTTCGCACAACATTATTATGGCTATAACAATTGCGTATTGTTGAGTTTACGTTTTCCCCTCCAAAACCGCCTAAAATAAGACCTCCCGTAACTGTTGATGTTGATGAAGTGTAGCATTTTTCTATTATTCCAAAACTGCTATTATAACCTACAAAACCGCCAAGCGTATTATTTGCATCAACCGTTCCGGTACTATAACATGTGGTAACTGTTGCCCCGTTGTTATTGCCGATGAAACCACCAACATTTTGAGTTCCGCCAATATTTGAAGTACTATAACAAGCATTTACAGAACAATTATTATATCCTATTAAACCTCCCACATCAATTCCGCCGGCAACAGAACCTGAACTATAACAACTAGAAACTGAACCTGCCTGTGCTGCACCGATTAATCCACCCACATAAGATTTACCTAATACATCTCCGGTTGTATGATATGAGTTACTAATTGTGCCTGAAGTTACTACCCTTCCGATTAAACCTCCGGCATATGATCCTGAGCCGCTGCTTGCCCCTTGAACCGAAGCAGTACTATAACAATTATTAACAGTTCCTCCCCAATCGTATTCGCCAATTAAACCGCCTACTTTGTCATAATATGCGGTTAACGAACCTGTAGAATAACAATTAGAAACATTCGTAGTGTTTGCATAGCCAATTAAACCTCCTATTGAACTATTTGCCGAGATGCTTACATTAATTACACCAAGGTTTTCAATAGCTGCCCCCGAAGTATATCCGAATAAACCTGCGTAAGTGGACGAATTATTTATTGTTATACCGCTTATGGTATAATTTTGCCCGTTATAATTCCCCTTAAACGAATTTGAACTGATGCCAATCGGTGACCATGTTCCCGATACGGTTATATTTGCGGTTTGAATAAAATATATACCCGTATTCCAATCAGAAGTTGTGCTTACCAATTCGCTAAGGTCATTTGAATTTGCTATTTGATACGGATTTCCCGAAGTTCCGTTTCCCCCGCTATAAGTTCCCCCAATACTAACATTAAAACCCAAAACAATTAATAAAAAAAGTAACATCAAAGGTTTCATAAATTATTCCTGTTAAGAGTAAAAAAACACTTTTATTTTTTGATACCATTCAAAATATTTCAGAAATTAATAGCTATTTATAAATAGTTCTAAAATGCATTTTGAAATAACACGACAATTAAAAAGTGCAAAATCTTACCGGCAGAATTTTTTGAAACCCGTATTTTAAAGAAATTAGTTTTAACAAAAATTAATATAATATAATAATTTTAATGATATTTTTTATAATATTTTCATTAATAAATGCAATTTTTGGCAATTTTTACTAAAAATATTAAAAAAACAGTTAATTTGAGCTCATTTTTATAAAAGATATTTAACAGATAAAGCAATATTTTTTGATTATTAACAAAATATAATAGTTATGCGAATAGAGTGTATAAATGTGTGACATTTCAGGGTTGATTAGGGAGGCAAAAACAGGCAAAAATGTATCAAAATGTGTCATTTTGGGCATAAAAAAAGGCTAAAACCGAAGTCTTAGCCTATGGCGGAGAGTCAGGGATTCGAACCCCGGAAGGGCTTGCACCCTTAACGGTTTTCAAGACCGCCGCATTCAACCACTCTGCCAACTCTCCGTACTAATTTATTTAAATTAGACTTTAAATATAAAACAATTTGTTTTGAATGTCAACAAGCTATTTCCATTACATGAAATTATTTTTTACTATCTAATATTTCATCTATCGAGTTTATTTTCCTTTCTATAAATTTATCTACTCGTTTAGTGTTTCTATTACCGTTCTTTTTTAATATATTCAAATAATCATCAAAGATTTTAGCGGTAACACTGCATCTATGTTTTTTAACTATGTATTTATAAACATTTTCAAAATCTTTAACTAGCTTATTTTTTTCAAAAGTAAATGCCGGAGTGTTATCGGTTCCTCCGAACAAAATACCAAAATAAATCGAAAATCTTTCTTTAGCAATTTGTTTTGCTTTGCTATGTAAATCGGAATTATACATTATTTCCCAATTTACCATTCTATCCGCTAATTCTTCAAGAGGAACTACAATAGCCGCATCCTTAAATGCCTCTTTTGCCGATTCGTTAATTAATTTTGAAAAATACTTAATTGCCTGCTCTGAAATATAATTGCCTACTATTTTATAAAAATATTTTTCATCCGCAAAATTTACATAAATTAATCCTTCGGTCATATCAAGTTTTAGGGAATATTTTTTTAATATTTTAATAAATTCTAAATCCTTTAGCGATAACCCTTTTTCTTTTATAGCCCCATTAGATTCACCCTCATAATTCAAATCGAAATCATAAATTGATTGAATATTTAAGTTATTTTCTGCTTCTCTATTCATCACTCCGTTTAAGTCAGATACAACCGCGACATATTTTTCATAAAATAATTCCGCGCTACTATCGTTTTCGGCACTATTTCCGATACTAAAAATTTCCTTATATCTTTCGGCCGCCGAATCTAAAGATTTTATAGTATATGAATTTTGCGATGATAAAAATGATTGATAAATATCGTAATTTGTTGATTTTTTGAATAGATCTTGTGCAGTGACTATTGAACCGATAAATAAGAACAAAATAAAGTATTTCATAAAGAGCCTAAGAATTTGAATTATGTAATTAAATATAATAATTGAACTTAAATTATAAAAACCATGTTAAAAAAATGAGATTAACTAACGGAGACTGTATGAAAAAAGCATTACTTATTATGTTGATATTTACCGGTATCAACTGGGCACAATACTGGGAAAGCGGAGTACAATTTAATCCTGCATATAACGCAAACGAGTTTGATAAGTTCAAACTTTCTTACATAGTTAGAGGATTAACAAGATATTATTTAGATGAAAACATGAATTTAGAATTCGGAATGGGTGTTGGTCAATATAAGGGGATTGACTTTCACAATTCTTATTACACAACAACAATTTTGCCTATCGATGTAAGGTTTAATTATTTATTCGTAATTAGTGAATCATTGGCTCCTTATGCATATGCGGGGTTGGGTGCGCTCTACTATAATGTAAATACCCCTAGCACATCATATTTATATCAGTGGCCGAAAAAAGAAGTAGAAACTGACGGCGTTACTCTATTAATCCCCGGTGGTTTAGGTTTATTAATTAAACTAACTCCCGATTGGTCATTAGATTTATCTGCCGGTTTCAATTATTCTTTCACCGATAATTTGAATTATTATAGAGACGGCTCGCCCAAAGACGCATATTTTAATTTTGGTTTAGGCGTAATTTATGCTCATCAATGGACTGATAAAGATGCTGATAATGACGGATTAATGGATAAAGAGGAAAAAGAGTTAGGAACTGATCCGTTAAATCCGGATACAGACGGTGACGGACTAAATGATTTTGATGAAGTAAGAAAATACTCTACCAATCCGCTTGTTGTTGATACCGATAAAGACGGATTAAGTGATTATGATGAAGTGCTTAAACACAAAACAAATGCTTTAGTTGCCGATACTGACGGTGACACACTACTTGACGGTGAAGAAGTCAACAACCATAAAACAATACCGGTTATCAAGGATTCAGACGGTGACGGATTGGAAGATAACGAAGAAATTAAAATGTACAAGACTAATCCTGTAAAAGCAGATAGCGATAACGACAGGCTGGTTGACGGTGCCGAAGTTATAACTTATAAAACTAATCCTTTAGTTGCCGATACCGATAATGATAAATTAAATGACGGTGACGAAGTCGAAACAACAAAAACGAACCCACTAGTTGTTGACACTGACGAAGACGGATTAACAGACGGTGACGAAGTTAATTTATATAAAACAAATCCCTTAGATGCTGATTCGGACAAAGGTTCTGTAAATGACAAAGTTGAAGTTACTAGAGGTACCGACCCAAATAATGCAAATGATGATGTTATTAAAATTGGCGTACCTATGATTTTGGAAGGCATTAATTTTAAAACCGGTAGCGCTGATATTAACCCCGAATCAGAAGAATCATTGCAAAAAGTATTAAAAACGCTAATGGCATATCCCGATTTAGAAGTTGCCATAAACGGTTATACTGATAATGTTGGCAGCAAAACGTCGAACGTAAAATTATCACAACGCCGTGCAAATTCAGTTAAAGATTGGTTAGTTAAAAACGGAATAAACGAAAAACGATTAACCGCTAAAGGTTATGGTCCGGCAAATCCTGTTGCACCAAACGATACTCCTGAAAATAAACTAAAGAATAGACGTATTGAATTTGTGAGAATAAAATAAGAGTTTAAAACTCTAAATTATTAGCAATTCTGTAATTTAATTATCCCCCTTTCTTATAATTATCTAGAAAGGGGGATTTTTTTATTTTCTAATTTTATAAATAACTTTTATTAGTAGTTTATCATATATTCAATACCTAACGTAACCGAAGTAGGATATATAAGCCTATATTTATACATTTCTTTATTAAACATATTTCTAATTGCTAACATAATATTAAAATCTTTTACTCGTTGATTTATCAATAAGTCTAGAACGGTTATTGATGACAGTGTATAAATTTTCATACTTTGGGATACATCAATATTCCTTTCGGGAGTATACTCATCCGCAACTTGTAATTCTCCATAATGCCTGACCAATAACTCGGCAGAAGTATTAATTAGCGGTCTATATTCTACAAATAATGATATTTCCTTTTCGGGTCTAAAAATAGTTGTATAAATATTATCGCTAATTAACTTACTATTGTATATATAAATTCCGGCTTTAACATTTTTTATCGGAATTACTTTCACCAGAAGATCACCCGTGTTAACTGTTATTGTTGCACCGTTTTTATTTTTTAGCAATAAATAAGAGTTTTCCGTAATTTCTTCTTTTATTAGAGCATTAGAAATTATTTCATTGTAAAAACCGACCTTTAAGAAGTAAAAATCATTATCAGTATAAGTGAACACTGCTTCAAGAGTGTTAATTTTATTTGGTTTTAGATTATTATCACTTGCTCTTATTAGTGTACCAAAATAATCGTACTCAAAAGCAAAATTATCTTTTTGTGTTTGTGAAGAATACTTTATTCCGTATCCAAGTAACATATCGGAATTTCCCGAAGTAAATATTTTCAACTTACCTATATAAGAAAAATACATTTCATTATCGGTATAATTTTGTAATCCTATTTCAAAGCAAAATTTTCCGTATGATAGCTGATATTCGCCGCTACCCAGAAATCGAAAATTATTATTGCTTCTATATCCGTTATTTATTTTAATGAATGAAATTTTTTCGTAATTATTTTCAAAGCCCAATACATAGTTATATTTTCCGTATTCGTTGTTTTGATAATATATTTTTGAAACAATATTACTTAACCTATATTCACTAAAATCCACAGATTTGTTTTCTTTATCTACAAGCGAATAATTATTAAAAAGAATAATATTACCATTATTTGATATATTTAATTTATTCATTACAGAAGCAACAAACAAATAACTATTATTTACTCTGTTAGTATTAAAATAATTATATGTCCTCGGGGAACTATCTGAACTTTTAAATTTATCATAAACTATTGAAAACTCATTATAAAATTTATTATTTACATATAATTCCCCTTTGAACCGCAAATTAACATTTTTATATTCATTATAATTGTCATAATTATAATCGGGGATATAATTTAACTTTGTTGCGGTTTTTATTGAATCTATAAAATTGCCACTACTTGTTATTTTGTTTGATAAGTTAATTGAAAATGCTTTATACTCCTCGGTATTTACTTGCCCTATTATATTTAATCTATTCAAACCCATTTTACCGTTTATATTATAAATTCCGCTCGCTCCGTTATTATATTCGTATATTGCCGGTGAGTTATTAATTTCTAATCTCTCGCCGGAATTTATGTTTAAAAACATTAATAATTCCGAATAATAATCTTTTGGAATTAAAGCATTATCAATTTGTAATTGAAAATTATTATATATTCCCCGCTTAAAAATGCTCGGCAATCCGTTTTTAGTTTTAATAACATGAAGTTGAGAAAACAGGTCAAAATATTCTAAATATGTTAATGTTTTAAAACTATTTATCTCTTTATGTATTTCTAAATTAGAAATCGATCTTTTAACAGTTTCTTTAGCTACAAACGATGACAAATAATAATCATCTATCCCCAATAAATCAATTTTAAGAATAAATTTGTAATTGTTTTGACTATATTTTTCAAGTTTAATTTTCGAGTTAAAGCTATAATACCCGATTTTACTGATAGTGATTTCAATTTCTTCATTCTGCAAATTATCATAATAAAATTGACCGAGTGAGTCTGTTAATCGATAATCACTTTCACCTTCAATTAAAACAATGGCGTCATTTACGTATGAACTATCTTTTTCGGTAATTACCCGTCCTTTTAGCCTAATGTTTTGAGAATAGATATTTGTAAAAGGAAATGTAAAAACGAACAATACAAATATTAACCAACGCATAACCTGTTAACCCTATTTAAATATCAAATATTACTTTAATAAGTAATTATTAAGATACTAAAAATATTTTTATTAGCTAATATTTAATTAATAATATTTTTTTATTTCAAGTACATACTTTTCAAATATCAAAATCCATATTAAAATTCCCAATTTGAATATAATCTTATTATGCATATTTGTCGGCTTAATTTGAAGATAATTAATATTTAACAATTTTCTGCTTCGTATTTATCCAAAGTTTTAGTCATCTTTTTAACATCGGTATATGATACAAACATTGTTATATTAATTTTATTTAAATTAGTGAAAGGAAATTATGATGTGAAGAACAATATAATAAACCGGCTTTTAATTCCCCTCTTCATTATTAGAAGAGGAGAATTAAAGAGAAACGATTTAAATTTATATTCTCATATGCCGTATTAAATTTTGCCAACTAAGTTGTTTATTCCTTTATTTTACTAACTTCTATTTCCAACAAATTCACTAATTCGTCAAATTGTTTTGTAACTGCAACATAAGGTGCCGGAGTAGATAAATCCACGCCTGCTTTTTTAAGTTGTTCCATTGGGTAGTCATTCCCCCCAGATCTTAATAAGTCGAAATATTTCTGAAGTGCGGCTTCTTTTTCTTTACCTTCTAATTTCATTATGTTATCATAAATTTGTGCTGAGGAAGCAAAACATGTTGCATACTGATAAACATAAAAAGGTACCGAAGAAAAATGCGAAATTCTTGCCCATACAGTATTAAATAATTCATCTTCAGTAACTGCATCACCGTTATAAACTTTATATAAATCTTCCATTAGTTTATTAAGCACAGCAGCCGTAACCGGTTGTCCGTTTTCAACAAGTTTGTGAACCTGTAATTCAAAGTCTGCTAACTGTGACTGGAAGTAAAATGTTCCGCTTATATTTGCAATTGCCTGCATAATTAATGCTGCTCTTTCTTTTGGATCAGTTGTATGCTTTAACATGTAATCTAAAAGTAATCTTTCATTAAATGTAGAAGCAACCTCCGCAACAAACAACGTATATCCTGATGTTGCATATGGTTGAGTTTCTTCTGCAAGCATTGTATGTATGGTGTGTCCTATTTCATGAGCTAATGTAAACACATAATCCATCGTTTCATTGTAATTCAACAACATAAACGGATGAACCGAATATGTTCTTCCCGAATATGCTCCCGGACGTTTTCCTGCATTTTCAAAAACATCTATCCAACCGGATTTTAATGCTTTTTCAACCCTTGCCTGGTAATCTTTACCTAACGGTTCAACAGAAGCTAAAACTAATTTTTTGGCTTCTTTGTAAGGGTAAGTTTTTTCAAATTTAACTAAAGGCAACGAGCCGTCATAACTATGGTACTCTTTTAAGCCAAGTACTTTTGCTCTTAACTTATAATATTTATGTAACGGGGTTACGTTTTCCTTCGCTGCATTTATTAAATTTTCATAAACAGCTACAGGAATGTTATTATTATCTAAATTAGCTTCTAAACACGATTTATAATTTCTAGCTTGAGCGTATGCCCAATCTCTTTGGCATATTGCATTATAAATAGAGGCATAAGTATTTTCATTTTGTTTATATGTGTTGTAGTGTGCCTCGAATATTTTTTTTCTGTCTTCCTGATTCCAATTTGTTCTTAATACTTTGCTGTAGTTACCGCTTGTAGCTTTTATATCTTTTCCGTCCGAAAGTTGAATTGTCGGAAAGTTTATATCCGAAGTAGAAAGTGCCGTATATGTGGCTTGTGCCGTAGAACTAAAACGACTAAAATAAGTTAATAATTTTTCTTTATCTTCAGAAAGCACATGTTTTTGTTGACGGAACAAGTCTTCAATTCCAAATCTATACTTTTCAAGTTCTTTTTTTTCTGAAATCCACTTTTCAATTTTTTCATAAGGAATTAATAGCATTTCAGGGCTAATCCATGCTGTTGCCGTACCGTATTTAGCAAATATTGCTTGAATCTGCTGAATCTTTGCAGCAACTTCTTGATCTCTTGTGTTAACATCGTAGTGCATTGAAGCATAACGATAAACCTTACCTGTTAAAATTCCTAAATCATCCTGTAATTCAAACACTTTTAAAAATGAATCGGCATCTTTATTTAACGTGCCTTTTAGTTTTATTATTTCATCCATTTTTGTTTCAACATCTTTTAATGCGACAGCCCATTCATCCCAGTTCTTAAAAATATCAGAGAAACTCCATTTATACTGCTCCGGAATGTCTTCTCTTTTTTCAAAATACGTTTGGGCATTTACCATACCCGTACCGGCAACCATTGCCGCTAATAGTAACCATAGTCCTAATTTTGACGTCATAAAAGTAGATCCTTATTTGTTAAAAGAAATTTATTTAAATTAACACGTAACTTTTAAGACGGCAGGTTTATTAATAAGTTCCGTTAGTACTTTCTTTTTGGACAAAATTAAACTATTAGTAAACATTTGGTACACAATATTAAATTCTAATTAGTAGCACTTAGAAAGTAGTATTTTGTATTATAACAAGATTTATAATTTTAAATTTTTTAGGCATAGGAAGCTTAACCATTTATCCATATAAATAAATTATAAACATAATTTATTTAAAATAATTTTTTCTGAAAAATAGCTATCCATAATATTTTGTTTTGCTTTTTATACGTTAACTTTTTTGGGTGTGCTTTGTGGCTGTATCAAAAACCGGTTTTTTTGTTTTTATTGAGTGTTTTCTTACTTACTTGTAAAACTACTATATTTTTTATTACCCGTTTAATTAAGTTTTAGCGGGGTATGATTAGGGGCTGTATCAAAAGGGCATAAATTTTTTAAAATATGTTGCGAACACTCACCCCCTAGCCCCCTCTCTAAATTCTAGAGAGGGGGAATAATATACTAAATAATTCCGCTTTAGACTAATTGCCGAACGCCGAAAAAAAGTCCGCAACTTATTATAATACAACGGGTAGCCAAGTGCCGTCACCCCTTCTCTAGGGTTTAGAGAAGGGGTCGGAGGATGAGTGGGTTTAAAAGTTTAGGAGGAATAATATAAATATTTATTGTAATATAATTACTCTTTACAACGATAATAAACCACTTCTAATATAGCCCCTTGGGGAATAGCTCTAATTTCTCACCCTAAAACAATCATTAGCAATCTTTTAATAATTTAACTTAAGTATAGTGATGATACAACCCCTAGTTGTCCCCAATGTTAAAAATGGCAACGAATAAAAGGGGAATATTTGTTTGTTCAGTACAACTATTCCCCAATAAATAACTAACAATTATTATTATTCCAATAATTAACCTGCTTTTTGTTTTTGCATCTCGTCAGCATAAACATAGTCAAGCCAATCATCATATTTAGGATTTTTACCGTGTATAACATCAGAATATGCATGCTGTAATTCTGCACATACCGGTCCGGTTTTTCCTGCTCCGATTTTTCGGTAATCAATTTCGCTTAATGCAATAACTTCCGCTGCAGTACCTGTCACAAATACTTCGTCCGAAATATATAATTGATCCCTGCTAATAACTTCCTCTTTAACTTCATATCCCCTATCACGAGCTATTTTAATAATAGTTTCTCGTGTAAAACCTTCCAATATTCCGTTTCTCGGAGTAGTATAAATCACTCCTTTTCTGACCAAGAATATATTTTCTCCCGTACACTCCGATACATTTCCGTAAGGATCTAACATTATTGCTTCATCAAATCCGCCACGCAAGCTTTCACTTTTTGCCAAAACCGAATTCACATAATTTCCTGCTATTTTTCCTTTTGTCATCATAATATTTGGATGATGTCTGGGATATGTGGCTACATTTGCTCTAATTCCGTTTAATAAGGCTTGTTCGCCCAAATAATTAGTCCACTTCCATACTGCAATTCCCACATCTATTTTTACGTTCGTTGTTGATAAGTTCCAACCCCCTTCTTTAATATATACCAATGGACGGATGTAACATTCATCCATTTTATTAACACGTATCAATTCTAAACATGCGTCATACAATTCTTCGTTAGAATAGGGTAATTCTGATACTCCCAGTATTTTAGAACTATCTTCCAATCTTTTAATGTGATCCTTTAATCTAAATACTGCAGGTCCGTTATCTGTTTTATAAGAACGGATCCCTTCAAAAACAGATGTACCATAATGTAAGGAACTTGTTAAAAAATGAATTTTGGCATCCTTAAAGGGAATTATTTCCCCCTCCATCCAAATATAATCTGATTCAAAAGCCATGTTTTTCTCCTATATATTAATTATATCATATTGTTCTTTCGTGCATATTCAAATATTCCGCCTGATTCTACAATTGGCAATACACTTCCAAGTGGTTTTAGTCTATACTCTTCTTCCACACCAACTACTTTAATACTATTTACAACGGTATCAATTTCAACCACATCTCCGGTTTTAATTTTATCCGTTAATTTATTTTCACTTTCATAAGGGATAAAAAAACCGCCGTCAACCGAATTGCGATAAAATATTCTCGCATAAGATTCCGCAACAACTGCTTTTATTCCGGCTTTATTTAATGCAAAAGGAGCATGCTCGCGAGAAGAGCCACAGCCAAAATTTGCCCCGCTAATAATTATTTCATAATCTGATTTACTTCCGTCTTTAACAAACGGAATATCACCGTAAGGTAACCCGCTTTGTTTGGAAGGAACAGCAGAAAGTGCATATTTACCGTAATTTGCCGATTCTCTTTCATCTGTTAAACTAAATACTAAATACTCTGCCGGAATAATTTGATCCGTATCAATATTATTTCCCAACACAAATGCTTTCCCTTTTATATATCTTTCCATATTTATTCCCATATTACATTAATTCACGAGGATCTGTTATAACTCCGGTTAATGCAGAAGCTGCTACCGTTAACGGCGATGCCAAATATACACTTGATCTTTTACTCCCCATTCTTCCGGGAAAATTTCTGTTTGTTGTTGAAATAACAACCTCATTCTCTACTGCCCTACCAAATGTATCTTCAGGTCCTCCTAAACATGCAGCACATGAAGGACGAGTAATAAAACATCCGGCTTCTTCAAATATATTTAATAAATATTCCCCTTCATACATTTCTGTTTTTAATTTATTAAGCGTATCGGTAGTTGCAGGAACTAAAAATGTAGGAACAACCACCGATTTACCTTTAATGATCTTTGCTGCAAATCTAAAGTCTGTAATTTTTCCGCCGGTACAAGAACCGATATAACATTTTGTTAACTTTGTTCCTTTAACTTCTTGAACGGATGCTTTATTATCAGGACTGTGGGGTTTAGCTACAACCGGAATTATTTTCTCAACATCATATTTATAAACTGCTTTATATTTTGCATCATCATCACTATAAAATAAATCAAAACTTTTGTCAGTTTTACTTTTCACATAATTAATGGTTTTTTCATCAGCTTCTATAATTCCGTTCATTCCGCCGGCTTCTATTGCCATATTTGTTAATGTCATTCTTTCTTCCATTGATAAAGCCATTACTGCCTCACCGGTAAACTCCATCGCACAATATGTTGCACCGTCTGTAGTTATATCTCCCAATATTTGCAATATTAAATCTTTTGCGGTTAAATATTCAGGCATTTTCCCGTTTAAAATAAATTTAATTGATTCCGGTACTTTTTCCCAGATTTTACCTGTTCCTAGAATAAAGGCAGCATCCGTATTCCCCACTCCGGTTGCAAACATTCCAAATGCACCTGAGGTACAGGTATGACTATCAGTACCGAATAATACTTTCCCGGGAAGGTTAAATCCTTCTTCGGCAAGAGCAACATGACATACTCCTTTATAATTTTCAGAGTTTGGATCATAATAATTTTTCAAATTATGTTCCGTCGCAAAATCTCTCACAATCTCAACATTTCTATTTGCCTGCTTATTTGCGGTAAAAATATAATGATCCGGTAAAATAACTAATTTGTCTTTGTCCCATATTTTGGCATCCTTCCCAAACTCATTTTTCCATATTCCTATAGTCGGCGGACCGCAAACATCATGTGTCATCAAAACATCTACATTTAGCCAAATATTTTCACCGGGTGTTACATATTTTTTCCCCGCTGATTTTGCCAATATTTTTTCTGTAATAGTCATCCCCATAATTCACCTAAACAAATTCCTTTATCTCTTCTTTACTTTTTTCTTGTTGTTTAATTTTATATCTTTCTAATTGGTTGACCGAATTTATATATGCTTTCGCACTTGCTTCTATAACATCCGTAGATACACCTCTTCCGGTAAATGATTTTTCATCATATCTTAATCTTACGATAACTTCACCCATAGCATCTCGACCACCCGTAACCGATCGAACTTGATATGATTCAACCCTAGTTTCTATCTCAAGAGCTCGGTTTACTGCATTAAATATTGCATCAACGGCTCCGTCTCCCGTTGCCGAATCCGAATAGGTTTTTTCATGGTTTTTAATTGACACCGTAGCTGTAGGAATTGAGTTAGTACCGCTATTAATATTCAAATATGTTAATGTATATATGTCATCATATTTTGAGAATTTATCTCCCATCATACTTCTCAAATCTTCGTCGTATATTTCCTTTTTCTTATCAGCAAGAATTATAAAATCTTCATACACTTTCTGTATTTCTTCTTCGGTTAAGTGATATCCAAGTTCAGCTAATCTCACCTTAAGTCCGTGCCTTCCGCTGTGACGTCCTAATACTATTTTTGTTTTTTGAACTCCCACATCTTCGGGCTTCATTATTTCGTAAGTTTCTCTATTTTTCAACATTCCGTCTTGATGAATACCCGATTCATGCGCAAAAGCATTATCTCCCACAATAGCTTTATTCGGTTGCACTATAATTCCTGAAAACGATGACACCATTTTACTTGTATTATATATTTCTTGAGTATTGATTTTTGTATAATAAGGGAATATATCTTTCCTCACATTTAAAGCCATAACAACTTCTTCAAGTGCTGCATTACCTGCACGTTCACCTATTCCGTTTATTGTACATTCTATTTGCCTTGCGCCGTTAATTATTCCGGCTAATGAATTACATACCGCCAATCCTAAATCGTTATGACAGTGAACACTAATTATAGCTTTTTCTATATTTTTAACGCGTCTTTTTAATTCTGCTATTTTTTTACCAAACTCTTCGGGCATTGTGTAACCGGTAGTATCCGGAATATTTACCGTTGTTGCCCCTGCTTCAATTGCTGCTTCAATAACTTCGGCTAAATAACCGATATCAGTTCGTCCTGCATCTTCTGCAGAAAACTCTATATCTTCACAAAATGTTTTTGCATAAGCTACCATATCGTAAGACATCTGTAAAACGGTTTTCCGTTTATCTTCTAATGTTATTCCGTACCTATCACTTCCAAATTTTCCCATTATATGATAATCTGAAGTACTTGAAAAAGTATGAATTCTTTTTTTCTTCGCATTTTTCACTGCTTCAAATGCTGCTTTTATATCTTGCTCTTTGGCACGAGAAAGCGCTGCTACAACAATTCCCACTTCATCAGAAATTCTTTTTACTGCATCAAATTGAGCTGGTGAAGAAATAGGAAATCCTGCTTCAATAACGTCAACACCTAGTTTTTCTAATTGTTTTGCTATTTCAACTTTTTCATAAACATTCAACGATGCCCCGGGTGATTGTTCCCCATCCCTTAACGTAGTATCAAAAATTATTATTCTGTCTGACATCTTTTTTCCTATTTCTTTTATTTTGCTAAAATTGTTTCCGAAATTTTTTGCGATATTTCCGATGTACCAATTACTTTACAATTTTCACTCGAAATATCAATTGTCCTATATCCTTCTTTTAACACTTTTTCAACACTTGTTTCAATTAATTGTGAAGCTTCATCATTATTAAATGTGTATTTAAACATCATAGCCACCGATAAAATTGTCCCTATCGGATTTGCAATATTTTTACCCGCAATATCCGGAGCGCTTCCGTGAATGGGCTCATACAACGAATAATTATTCCCCATACTCGCCGAAGGGAGCATCCCTAAACTTCCGGTAATCATTCCCGCTATATCACTTAAAATATCACCAAATAAATTAGAAGTTACAATTACGTCAAACTGTTTAGGATTTTTAACTATCTGCATAGCTGCATTATCAACATACATATCAGCTACATTTACGTTCTTAAAATCTTCGGCTTTTTTATGAATTATTTTTCTCCAAAATTTTGAAACTTCAAGAACATTTGCTTTATCCACTGATACTAAATTTTTCTTCCTTTTCATTGCTATTTTTAAAGCTACTTCCGCAATCCTTTCTACTTCATGATCGTAATATATCATCGTATTAAAAGCTTTGTTAATTTCTTCGGCTCTTGGTTCGCCGAAATATATTCCTCCGGTTAATTCTCTTACTACAATAAAATCCGTATCTTTTACAATATCATTTTTTAATGAAGACGAATCTAATAAAGAATCAAAAACCTTAGCGGGTCTAATATTTGCGTACAATTCCAACTCTTTACGTAAATTTAACAACCCTTTTTCGGGTCTAATATGCCCCGGTAAATTGTCCCACTTATAGCCGCCGACCGCCCCAAGTAAAACGGCATCCGCATCTTTACATGCCGATAACGTTTCTTGGGTTAACGGTTCGCCGTACATATCAATCGAATTTCCGCCAAAGCATTTTTCTGATAAATTTATTTTTATATTTAGTACTTTACTAACAGCTTCTAAAATTTTAACAGCTCCGTTAGTTATTTCTTTACCAATTCCGTCTCCGGGTAAAAGAACTACATTGTAGCTCATACTCCGACCTCTTCTTTCGGATTTTTCTTCTTGAGCCAAGACATCATTGATCGTAATTTCATTCCTACTACTTCAATTATATGCTCTTTATTCTCTTTTCTCAATTCTTGCATTTTCGGAAGACCTTTTTCGTTTTCTTCTTTCCATTCGTTTGCAAAAGTACCGTCTTGTATTTCAGTCAATATTTTTTTCATCTCTTTTTTTGTTTCTGCAGTAATTATTCTGCTTCCTCTGGTCATTCCGCCATATTCGGCAGTATCGCTAACGGAATAATTCATTCTACTTAAACCACCTTCATAATATAGGTCTACTATTAGTTTTAATTCGTGCATACATTCGTAATAAGCAAGTTCGGGAGGATATCCTGCTTCTGTTAATACTTCAAATCCTGCTTTAATTAATTGAGCCGAACCGCCGCACAAAACAGCTTGTTCACCAAATAAATCTGTTTCTGTTTCATCCTTAAATGTCGTTTCAATTACACCTGCTTTTGTTCCTCCTATTCCATGTGCCCATGCCAAAGCCATTTGTTTAGTATCTCCGGTAAAATCTTGAAATACAGCTATTAAACAAGGTACACCTGTGTTTTCTAAATAAGTTCGTCTTACTAAGTGTCCCGGACTTTTAGGTGCTATCATCATAACATTTACGTTATCCGGAGGAACAATCCATTTATAGTGTATATTAAATCCGTGAGCAAATACTAAAGTTTTTCCTTCAGTTAAATGTTGTTTTATTGATTCGTCATAAACCTTTTTTTGATGTTGGTCGGGCAATAAAACCATTATAACATCTGCCCATTTGCTTGCCTCTTCTACATCTTTAACTTGTAAACCAGCGGCTTCTGCTTTTTGCCAAGATTGACTTGTGGGTCTCAATCCGACACAAACATTTAATCCGCTTTCTTTTAAATTCAATGAATGAGCATGACCTTGACTACCAAATCCCAACACAGCAATTTTTTTATCTTTCAAATAATCTAACGATGCGTCACTTTCATAATAAACTTTCATTTTAAAACCTCATTAATTTGATGGATATTCTTTTTTATTAAATTTAATCTGTTCTCCTCTAGGTAAAGCGACAGTGCCGCTTCTAGCCAATTCTTTTATTCCGAAAGGATGTAAAACATTTAGTAAGGCGTCAATTTTTTGAGGAGGACCGGTTACTTCCATTATTACGGATTTATTGTTTATATCTACAATATTTCCCCTAAAAATGTCACACACATTTTTTATCTCTTCTAACGAACGTTTTTTATAATCAACTTTAATTAAAGCCAATTCTCTTTCAATATGATTAACTTCGGTTAGATCTACAACTTTTATTGTATCTATTAACCTATTTAGCTGTTTGACTACTTGATCAATTATTTGACTATCCCCGTCGGTTACAATTGTCATTCTGCTTATTTCGGATATCTCAGTTTCTCCTATCGAAATACTGCGAATATTAAATCCTTTTCCGCTGAACATTGTTGCAACTCTATCAAAAGCACCGAAGTGATTTTCAACCAAAACAGAAATTATATGCTCCATATTAAATTAAATTCTCCGGGTTTAATTGCTTTATTAACATCTCACTATTTGAAGCACCGGCAGGAACCATCGGGAATACTAAGTCATCTTTAACTACTTTGAATTCGAGTAATACCGGTCTATCATTAACTGAAAGAGCCCATTCCAACAACCCCTTCACATCTTTTGGATTATCAGTCGAATATGATTCTAAACCAAATGCCTGTCCTAGTTTTACGAAATCAGGATTACTCTCACTTAAGTCTGTAAAACTATATTTTTCTTGGTGAAATAATTCTTGCCATTGGCGAACCATTCCCAAAAAGCTATTGTTAATTATTATAAATTTTATTGGTAACTTATTCGCTACGGCTGTAGTTAATTCCTGCATATTCATTTGAAATCCGCCGTCTCCGCTTATTGAAACCACAGGTCTCCTATTGTTATTTAATGCTATACTTGCACCAATAGCAGCAGGCACACTAAATCCCATAGTACCCAAGCCTCCGGTAGTGATTAACGAACGCGGGTGATTATATTTATAAAATTGAGCAGTCCACATTTGATGTTGACCTACGTCAGGTACTATAACTGCTTCTCCCTTTGTTAATTCCGAGAGTTGTTCGATAACATATTCAGTATGCAATCTTCCGTCATTATCTTCATAAACCATCGGACATTCATCTTTCCATTTGTATATTTGATTCCACCATTCGTCCAATTTCGGTTTATTATTCATTTCGATCATAAGTTCTGCAATAATATGTTTAACGTCTCCTACAACCGGCAAATCTACAACTACATTTTTATCTATTGCAGCCGGGTCTATATCTACTTGAATCTTGAATGCATTTGGTGCAAAGGTTTCTACTTTTCCGGTAACTCTATCATCAAAACGAGCTCCCAAAGCAACTAATACATCACAATTTTGAACAGCCAAATTTGCATAATAAGTGCCGTGCATTCCCAACATTCCCAAACATTGTTCATCTGTCGAAGGAAATGCTCCTAATCCTTGTAATGTAGTTGTTACGGGTAAATTGAAAGTTTTCGCAAACAAAGTTAACTCTTCATTTCCTCCGCTCATTATCACACCTCCGCCTACATAAAGAACCGGGCGTTTTGCTTTCCCAATTATTTCGGCAGCTTTTTTAATCTGATATGAGTGACCTCTATAAGTTGGTTTGTATCCTCTTATTTCAACGCCTGAAGGATATTCAAAATAACTTTCGGAATTGATCATATCTTTTGGCAAATCTACTACTACCGGTCCCGGTCTTCCGGTTGCGGCAATGTAAAATGCTTTACGTATTGTTGGAGCCAATTCTTCCACTTTTCTAACTAAGAAATTGTGTTTTGTTATCGGTCTGGTTATTCCGACTATATCAGCTTCTTGAAATGCATCATTACCTATTAGATGAGATGCTACTTGCCCTGTAAAAACAACTAAAGGAACAGAATCCATAAATGCATCGGCAATTCCGGTTACGGTATTAGTAGCTCCCGGACCTGAAGTAACTAATACAACTCCAACTTTCCCGGTTGCTTTAGCATATCCTTCTGCCATATGAGTAGCTCCTTGTTCGTGACGAGCTAATACATGACGCAAAAAGTCAACATCATATAGTTTTTCATATATTTTTAATATTGCACCTCCCGGATATCCGAAAATTGTATCTACTCCTTCGGCTTTAAGGCACTCAAAGAATATTTCCGCTCCGCTTAGCATTTTCTTTTCCATCTGTTTTCCCTTTATGTTAATTTATAATTTTACAAC
>JAEXOD010000115.1 GCA_023447335.1 Bacteroidota bacterium | reverse complement strand
GACTTTTAATAAAGCCCCAAACAGCTCAAAGAACGGGCTTCACCCCCTCCGTCCAATTATTTAACTGCTCTAATTTTTAGTTCAATATCGGAGTTTTTAAGTAAAGCCTGAACAACATTTGCTAAATAATTGTCATCATAATGATATGGGTAAACAATTTTGGGTTTAAATGATAATACCAAGTTGAGAAACATACCGTCATCCATAGTATAAGGTCTATTTAGCGGAAGAAATGCAATATCTATATTTTCAAGTTTTTTTAGCTCGGGAATATTTTCCGTATCTCCGGCAACAAGTACAGAAAGATTGTCAAACAAAAACACAAAGCCATTCCCCACTCCACGTGGGTGATATATTTTATCCTCATCTCCGGTCAAGTTATATGCAGGCACAGTTGTAAAATTTAACCCTTTTATGCTATAACTCTTTTCGTTTTCCACTGTCGTTATTTTGACTTCTCCCAAACTGCTCCCCAAAATTTCGGTGCACTCTTTATTAATTATTAATTGTGTTTCGGGTTTTATAAGTTTTTTAATTACATCAATATTAAAGTGATCGAAATGAGCATGTGTAATAAAGATGTAATCTGCTTTGGCAAGTGTATCGTAATTTGGATTTACGGTTGAGTTCTTTCGTAATGAAGGATCTACATATATAACCTTGTTATTATGTTCAAATTTTATTCCGCTCCAGCCAATCATCGTTAATTTCAAAACACCTTTTTCTGTTTCGTATATATCAAAATTATGAGCTTTAATTATTAAAGAAAAGACTAATATTATCCATATAACCAAAGTATATTTTCGCATTTTATAATCTCCCTTATTCCTTTATTAGTTTTATTATTGTACTCATTTTTGCTTTATTTAACAACAACTGATCATTATAAATCACAAAATTATCAACCTTTTCCAATGCATCGAGAAGTTGCAATTCCGTTTCATTATCAGGACATGCCATTTTTGTTGATACAATATCCATAAATTTACATTTTCCGTTATTATCTATCAACACTTTACCCATAATTTTATTACAACCAAAATAAGCCGAAAACCTATTCTCTTTTTCATCAAACTTTACAAAGTAACTTAATGAATCTAATGTTTTACCATTAAACATATTTACTTTCCAATTATATCCGCCTAAACTATTTTTGTTAATTTTATTTAATCTGTAGTAGTCTTTCAATTCACTCTCAATAAAATTTCCGTCTATATCTAGTTGAATTAAATAATTTTCACCTACAAAATACTTGCCTGATTCTTTTTGGTCAATAAAAAGGGTAATTTTATTTCCGCTTTTATCAAATTCAAATGTGCCTTGTTCAACAAACGGTTCAACATTCCTTTCTTGATACACTAAGTTTAATTGATATGTATTATCATTATTTAATGTTAGCGTGGCTTCTATTCCGGGGCAATCAGCACACGGAATTATACCAAAATACATTCCATCCCAATCAAGTGAAGATTTTGCATTATGTTCGTCATAGAAATTGTTTTTAGTCGAACAAGCAGCAATCATTATAAAAATAATTAGAAATAATACTATTTTTTTCATTTTACCTTTAAAAATATTTAATAAGTAATTTATTATTTTTTCGAATAATCTGCAATTATATAGTTTGCTTTATTAAAAATATTAAAACAATGTTCACTTCAAAAATTATTAGAAAACTATTTCCCTATTATATTATGTAAAATTTTATTATTTTAAAGTTTAATTTGTTATATGTATTGACTTAGATATTTATAATTGTAAACTATAAAAAAAGGAAACGACAGATGAGAAAAAGCCTACTTACAAGCCTATTAATCTTGTTTATAGCCGTATCGGTTTATGGGCAATCTACTCCTCCAAAACGCGAATATAGGAGTGCATGGATTGCTTCGGTTACAAACTTAGATTGGCCTTCAAATCCAAACCTTACCATTGACCAACAAAAATCTTCTCTTATTTCGTTGTTGGATTTAATGAAATCGATGAATATGAACGTTGTTATATTTCAAGTACGCCCTGAATGCGACGCTTTATATAAATCGAATTACGAGCCTTGGTCTTATTATTTAACCGGCGCTCAAGGTTTAGCACCGAATTCGAGCGATTGGGATCCGCTTCAATTTGCTATTGAAGAATCACATAAACGCGGTATGGAATTGCACGCATGGGTTAATCCTTATCGTGCGGTTAAAACTATCGGTCAATATCCCATTTCTCCTAACCACATTTCGGTTACTCACCCGGAATGGATTTTGTCTTTCACATCAATAAAGATATTGAACCCCGGTTTGCCCGAAGTTAGAGAATATAACGTTAAAATATTCATGGATATTGTTAGACGTTATGATGTTGACGGCTTACATATGGATGATTATTTTTATCCTTACCCTCCCGATCAAGTTTCTAATACAAATCCGGATATACCGACATTTCAGCAACACCCAAACGGGTTTACCAATATAAACGATTGGAGACGCGATAATGTTAATAAATTGATGAAAATGACAATGGATAGTATTAACGCCGTTAAACCTTGGGTTAAATTTGGTTTAAGTCCGTTTGGTATTTGGAAAAACGGAGTTCCTGCAGGTATTACAGGAATGGATGCTTACAGTGTTATATATGCCGATCCTATGGCTTGGTTGCGTGCCGGCTCTATTGATTATTTAACTCCACAGCTATATTGGAAAATAGGCGGTTCACAAGATTATAGTAAACTTATGCCTTGGTGGGCAGATTCTACTTACAAATATAATAGACATTTTGTACCCGGTCATATATTTAACGGTAATTACACAAACCAAGAACTTCCGAATCAAGTTAAATTGAATCGTAATAATTTTAAATGCCGAGGAAGCGTATTTTTCCGTGTTTCAAATTTCATCGGAAACGATAAAGGTTTTAGAGATACACTAAAAAATAATTATTATAAATACAAAGCTTTTGTACCGGTTATGAGCTGGAAAGACGTTATTCAGCCGAACGAACCACAGAACTTAAGGTTTGACAGAATTGGCGGTAGCCCTATTGCAGCTTTAACTTGGGATAAACCTCTTCCTGCATCAGACGGTGATAGTTCAAGATTCTATGCAATTTATCAATTTGATAACGGATTAATTAATCAATCTGATTTAACTGACTCTAGAAACATATTAGATATTGTAGGTTCACGTGTTGTTAACCCTAATCCAATGGCTTCTGCTTCGGGACAATATTATTTTGTAGTAACGGCTTTAGATAAAAACAACAATGAAAGCAATATGAGCAACATCCTTCAGGTTGAAGCTCCACAAATACCTGTATTAAATTATCCCGAAAATAACGCGGTTAACCAGCCCGATAATTTAGTATTGCGTTGGAATTATGCACACCCTGCTTCGGTATATCGTTTGCAAATTTCAAAAGATCCAAATTTTGCAACTGTTTTAATTGACAAAACAAATTTGAAAGATACTGTTTATGCTATACCCGGACTTGAAGGCGAGACTACTTTTTATTGGAGAGTAAAAGCCGGAAATATTGCAGGTGAAAGTAATTTTTCTGCTGCAAGAAGTTTTACTACCGGTTATCCAGTTTCTCCGGCTCTTTTATATCCTACAAATAATACGTCAAATATCCCTATTCAATTTGATTTTTTATGGAGAAAAACTAACAATACCGATTCTTATCGTTTACAGTTAGCTTATAGCAGTACATTTACTAGTTCTTCAATGGTAATTGATACGGTAGGTTTAACAGATACTATTTTTGTAAGCCCTGAATTGCAACCGAATCGTTTCCATTTCTTCAGAGTTGCAAGTAAAAACCAATATGGTTATTCCGTATGGAGCACTCCACATGCTTTTAAAACTATAATTATTGATGTTGAAAAAGAAAACAGCGAAATCCCTACTGAATATAATTTACAGCAAAATTTCCCAAATCCGTTTAACCCTACTACAACTATTTCGTTTAGTTTGCCTAAAGCAGGATTTGTTAACTTAAGTGTTTATAACATCTTAGGTCAAGAAATTGTTAATTTAATTAACGAAGATTTATCTGCAGGTAACCATCGCATTACTTTTGATGCTTCACAATTAACTAGCGGTATTTATGTATATTCGTTAAAATCGCAAGGTAAAGTTTTAAGCAAAAAAATGGTACTAGTAAAATAATTTTGAACATCCTCATCCCGTTAGTGGGATGGGGATTTTTTTTATCGTTTACTCAAATTTTTAGATAGTCTCTTTTAGAACCGAGATTAATCGGATTTTAAACAGATTTTAGAATAACAACCTCCAAAATCGAAGGGGGTTTCCTGTTAACCCTTCTTATATCATGAAAATCCTGGTTCAAAATAATGTTAATCGTTGAAGGTTAAATTTTAAGTAAAACTACTCTCAAATTTTAGTACCACTTTATCACCGTTTCACTTTTCCACCGTTTCACTATTTCACTATATCACTTTTCCACCGCAAAAGAGCCGTAGGCTTGATATTATTGTAACACAACAAATAGCAAAGAAATCCAAGCTCCGTAGAGTGCGACATAATTTTTTTGAATCGAAATTTACAAGAAATTTAAATCCCCGTTTTTGGGCAAAGCACTTTTTCACTGTATCACTCTTTCACTCTTCCACCGTTTCACTCTTTTAGAACCAGGATTAACAGGAATTAAAACGGATTTTCAGGATTACAACATAAGAGCAAAAAATTCCCGTAGGGAATTATTAATAATAGAAATATCAAAGCAGAACACCGGAACTCCGTAGGAGTGACTCAAAGAAAAAGACTAATTCACTCGCAAGCGAGTTCTATTTCGTCTATAATTTGTTCTTCTATTATTAATTCATTCCTACGGAATGTTCAGAAGTTAGCTTTTAGACAAAAGAATAAGAAATTTGATATGGGTTTGAATGTTGTCTTTAACATATTTAGATTCGGTAAATTGACGTTATTGTAAAGAAAGTAATAAAGTTTAATAAAACTCGTAATAGCAAAATAATAATTCTTAATTAAAAATATCGACTCCTACGGGGCTAAAAATTCATCTATTATTTACTAGTTAAAAAGTCAACCTATTTCAGGACGGACTATACAAGAAAATCCTAGTTTAAAAACACATAAATCATATCTAGAACACCGATTCACCATCTCACTTTTCCACCGTTTCACTTTATCACTCTTTCACTATATCACTGTATCACTATCCTACCTTTCCACCGTACCGCAATTATTCATTGTTTAAAAGATTATATTTTTTTTGTCTATTTTTCCACCGTTCTTTTGCATATTCTTGCATATTACTAACAGTATCTTTTTCGTCAACAATTTCAAAACCAAGCAGAGTTTCTATAATATCTTCCATAGTTACAATACCGTCAGTACCTCCGTACTCGTCAACAACTAATGCAATATGCTCTTTTTTCTGCAAAAGTTTTTCCCAGGCATTAAAAACAGAAGATGATTCCGGAATAATTACAATTTCGCGCTTTATATCTTTAAGTTTTAACCCAAATTTATCTTCCGCCAAATTTTCGAAAACGGTTTCTCTAAAAACATACCCGCTTATATTGTCACTACTTTTATCAAATACCGGTATCCGCGAAAAATGTAAAAAGTCTTTATTTTTAAGAAATTCACTTAAACACATGTTTTCATCTGCTACTACCATAACGACTCTGGGAGTTTTAATTTCTTCAATAGTAACCGATTCTAACTTTATCAAGTTTTGAATTATCTTGTTTTCTTTTTCTTCAAAAACCCCTTCTTCTAATCCTAAATTAGCCATCGCTAAAAATTCATCACGCCCAAAACTATTTATATCCTCTTTTTTGGAAATCAATCTAGAAAAAAACGACGATGCTGCTACCAAAGGATAAGTAATAAACAACATAAATGAAAGTGTCGGAACAGCAATGCCAAGTAATTCTTTATAGTAAGTGGCTCCAATTGTTTTAGGTAGTATTTCTGTCAACACTAAAATTAAGATTGTTAAAACAGCCGAAACTATCCCAAAATAAGCTTCACCGAATACTACAATTGCCTGAGCACCTACGCCGGCAGCACCTACGGTATGTGCAATTGTATTTAATGTTAAAATTGCAGAAAGAGGTTTTTCTATGTTCTTCTTAAACTCAATAAACTTAGCAGCTATTTTGTTACTCGGTGGGTACTTAGTTTTAACATAAGTAACTTGAGTTGATAGCAAAACCGCTTCCAAAATGGAACACAGAAAGGACACAATTAAAGCACTAAATAAATAAATTAAAAGTAATGTCATAAGTATTAAAAAGATATTATAAAATAGATTAATACGAATAATAACTAATTTTTAACAAAAAAGTTCGGAAAATATTATACAAACTGTAAAATAAAAAATTTTTAACAAAAAATTAATTTTGTTGGTGACTTAAGTAATTAATTTTATTATATTTAAAGTAGTGAAAAAGAAGTAAAATTAATTAATAAGGTAGAAGATTTTTGATGATTCAGAAAAGGCAATTGCTATTGTTAGTTTGTAAACTAGAATAGAGGAAAGTCCGGACTCCACAGAACGGGGTGCCGGGTAACGCCCGGGGGCTAATTGTGAAAACTTTTAGCTACGGAAAGTGCAACAGAAAAAATACCGCCCTAAAATTTAGGGTAAGGGTGAAATGGCAGGTTAAGAGCCTACCGCATCTATAGTAATATAGGTGGTCCCATAAAGGGAGTGTACTTAACGTATACCAATGCAAACCCCACTCGGAGCAAGGTCATGTAAGAAAAGTTCTTTCCTTTGGGAAAGACAAGGTTGTTCGCTTTGACATCTTTTCGGGTAGACTGCTAGACTAACGGAGTAATCCGTTGGCGAGATAAATAATTGCCGTCTGCATTATGTGCGGAAACAGAATCCGGCTTATTGAATGAATCATCATTTTTCTTTGCCTTTAAGCGAGGAAAATGTTCGATAAAATTTGGAAGTATAAAGACCCCCCCGATAACCTTACAGTAAAGGCTTTAGCGGATAGTTTAAATATATCCGAGATATTAGCCAAACTTTTGGTGCAGCGTAGCGTTACGGGGTTTTTTGAAGCTAAAAGCTTCTTCCGACCTACGTTAGATACTCTATATGACCCTTTTTTAATGGACGGTATGAATGATGCCGCAACAAGGGTAATAGAAGCCATTACAAATAACGAAAAAATTTGTGTTTACGGAGATTATGACGTTGACGGTACTTGTGCCGCATCGTTAATGTTCCTATTTCTTAAAGAATTAAATGCCGATGTATTTATTTATATTCCGAATCGCCTTACTGAAGGTTACGGCATTTCAATTCAAAGTTTGGATTATATTAAAGAACAAGGAACTTCTTTAATAATTTCGGTCGATTGCGGAATTACTGCAGTTGAAGAAATTGATTACTCCAACACAATAAATATGAATGTTATTGTTTGCGATCATCACAAACCTAAGGATATCTTGCCAAAAGCATTGGCTATTTTAGACCCCATTAAACCGGGATGCGGATATCCATTCAAATTTCTTTCAGGTGCCGGAGTTGCATTTAAACTTACACGAGCTATTGGTGCCAAAATTGGTAGAAAGGAAGATCCCTTAAAATACTTAGATTTAGTTGCTCTTGCAGGTGCAGCAGATATCGTACCGCTTATTGACGAAAACCGCACTCTTGTAATGAAAGGGCTTGAACTAATTAATACAAATCCGCGCCCTGGTATCTTAGCGCTATTAAAAAGTGCAAGAATGGAACCGGGCAACTTAAATGCCGGACAAGTAGTCTTTTCAATTGCCCCAAGAATAAATGCAGTTGGCAGGTTGGGGGATGCGAACCGAGCTGTTGAGTTGTTTACTACTAAAGATCCGGAAAAGGCTATTGAACTGGCAAAAATTCTTGAGTCTGAAAACTTCGAACGCAGAAAAATTGACGAAATAACTTTTGCACACGCTTTGGAATTAGTTGACAAATGTGTTGACTTAGATAATGACCCGGCTATTATTTTGCACGAAGATAATTGGCATGCCGGTGTAATTGGTATTGTTGCAAGTCGTTTGGTAGAAAAGTATAATAGACCGGCAATTATGTTAACAACCATTGACGGGGTAGCTAAAGGAAGCGCAAGAAGTATTACCGGATTAAATATTTATGACACATTAGAAAAATGTAATGATTTATTACTACAGTTCGGAGGTCACGAAGCTGCAGCAGGCGTGGCAATAGAAATAGAAAAAATTGATGAATTTAGAAAACGTTTTTCAAGAATCTTATTAGAAAACAAAGATCAAAATAAAATTAATCCGGAAATTTTAATTGATTCAAAGATTACTTTTAGCGAAATTACTCCGAAATTTGTTAGAATTTTGGATCAATTTGCACCGTTTGGACCGGGTAATTTACGTCCCACGTTTTTGTCGGAAAAAGTAAAAGTAATTCATCCGCCAAAAATTGTAGGAGCAAATCATTTGGTTTTGGTTGTAAAACAAAACGGTACTGATAAAATTTTCGATGCAATAGGATTTAATTTAAGTTATTTTGCAAATTTTATTGAAAAAGATAAAAATTTAATAGATATTGTATATTCAATTGATAAAATTATTAAAGACGGAAAATCTTTTCCTCAACTAAGGATAAAAGATATTAAATTAAGTGTATAAAAAAGAATAAATTAGGAGAACCCATGTCAGGACACTCAAAATGGGCAACAATTAAAAGAAAAAAAGCGTCATTGGATGCAAAACGCGGAAAATTGTTCACCAAACTAATTAAAGAAATATCGGTTGCAGTTAGAACAGGCGGATCTGATCTTAACGGTAACCCTCGCTTACGCCTTGCGTATGATAATGCACGCGGTGCAAATATGCCGTTAGATAATATCGAAAGAGCTATTAAAAAAGCAGCCGGTGAACTTGACGGTGCAAGTTATACCGAAATTACTTACGAAGGATACGGTCCCGGAGGAGTTGCTGTAATGATTGAAAGTTTAACGGATAATAAAAATCGTACCGTTGCCGAAGTTAGACATTTGCTCTCAAAATATGGCGGCAGTATGGGAGAAAGCGGCTCGGTTGCTTGGATGTTTGACCGCAAAGGTGTTATCACTCTTCCTAAACAAGGAAAATCCGAAGACGATTTAATGGAAATTGTTTTAGATGCCGGTGCAGATGATTTAACTAGCGAAGATGAGTTTTTTGAAGTTTCTTCTTCTATAGAAAATTTTGAAACTGTTCGTAAAGCTATTGCAGAAAAAGGATTAACAATTGATAACGCAAGTTTGCAATGGGTTGCAAAAAACAACATATCAGTTGCCGGAGAAGAAGCTGAAAAAGTAATGAAACTGATTGAAGCTTTGGAAGACTGCGATGACGTTCAAAACGTTTATAGCAACGCAGATATAACCGAATAATTTTGGTTTATTGTGATAATTTTAGGAGTTGACCCCGGAACCCTTTTTACAGGGTTCGGGGTTATTAAATACGATACAAGAATTTCTTATGTTTTTTCCGGTGTAATCAAACTTTCAAGCAACACCCCAATGCCGGAACGACTCGGAGTGATTTATACCGAATTAACCAAAGTAATAAAAGAATACTCACCTTCAGAGTTTTCTATTGAAACAGCTTTTTTTGGTAAGAACGTACAATCTGCATTAAAAATTGGTTATGCTCGTGGTTCTGCAATTCTTTCCGCTTTTCATAATTCCTTAAATATTTGTGAATACTCCCCTCGAGAAATCAAAAAATCTATTGTCGGCAGCGGGTCTGCTACAAAAGAACAAGTTGGTTTTATGGTAAAAACATTACTAAATACCGAAAAAACATTTACAAAATTGGATGAAACTGATGCAATTGCTGCGGCAATTTGCCATGCGTTTAGACATAAGAACACTAATACAAAAAGTGGTTCCTGGAAATCATTTCTAGAAACAAATCCTCATTTAATTATTAGCGGATAAATTTTATGATAGGATATTTAAAAGGAAATATAATTAATCTTGCTCCTACAAAACTATTATTGGAAGTTAACGGTGTTGGATACAATGTATTTATTTCGCTTAACACTTATAACAAATTAAACAATTTGCCTAACCCCGTTGCTGTTTTTACACATTTAAGCGTAAGACAAGATAGTTTGGATTTATACGGATTCTACTCAACTTCCGAAAAAGAGATGTTTGAACTATTAATTTCTGTTACCGGAATAGGTCCTAAATTAGCGCTTGGAATTTTATCGGGCATTCAAACAGATGAACTAAAAAACGCAGTAAGTTCCGGAAACATCGGTAGAATAAAAGCCGTTCCAGGTATTGGGAAAAAGACTGCAGAAAGATTAATCTTAGAATTAAAAGACAAAATGTTTCAAATTAAAGATGAAACCGTATCTTTCGGATCTCCGAAGGCTTTTGAAATTAAAACCGATGCCGTTGCAGCACTTAATATGCTAGGATATTCTCCTAAATTTACCGAAAAGGTAATAAAACAAATATTAGAAGAAAACCCGAATATTTCGCTTGAAGAATTGATAAAACTTTCTCTTTCATATCTAAATAAATCTTAAATTTTAATATTAACGTAAAGTTTTTTATTTTTGGTAATTAAAATTTAGCGAGCTATTAAATTGACCAAAAGTAAAAAAAATATACCCGTAAATTCTTCGGATAACAAACCTACTAAACAATTAATAAATAAAAAAACCCCTTTGTGGTTTTATTTTATTGCAATACTAATTCCAATTACCTTTTTTATTTTATTAGAATTAGGCTTACGTATATTTAATTACGGACAAAATATTGAGCAATGGATAAAAGTTACAGATGAACACTATATGTTAAATCCCGATATTGCTTATAGATATTTTTATACTACACAGAATATTCCTTATTCTTCAAAGGATATTTTTTACATTAAAAAAAGACCTAATACTTTTAGAGTTTTTGTTTTAGGCGAAAGTAGTGCAGCCGGTTTTCCTAGCGGACCAAGCGGAACATTCCCAAGATACATAAA
>JAEXOD010000110.1 GCA_023447335.1 Bacteroidota bacterium | reverse complement strand
CTTTATGGATATATGAAGAGATGCTAAAACTTGTTCATCCGTTTATGCCGTTTATTTCTGAAGAATTATGGCTATCAATAAAAGAACGCAAAGACGGTGAAAGTATTTCTACCGAATTATATCCGGCGTTTAATGAACTATTGGTTGATGAAAGTGCCGAAAATGAAATAGATATGCTGCAGAGTATTGTAACTGCAATTAGAAATATTAGGGGCGAAATGAATTTACCGATTACAAAACCAATAAATGTAATTTTAAAGATAGATTCCATTTCCGAAGATTTAGTTAATTCGATTAAATCATTAGCAAGAGTTGAAAATTTAATTGCAGATAAAAACGCCGAAAAACCAAAAGCTGCTGCAAGCTCGGTAGTTAAAGGTTGTGATATTTTTATTCCGATGGAAGGATTGATTGATTTAGAAATTGAAAAACAAAGAATTGAAAAAGAGATTAATCGTTTACAAGGATTGTTACTTGGTGTAAATAAAAAACTAAGTAATCCGAGTTTTGTTGATAAAGCTCCGGCTGATGTTGTTGCAAACGAAAAAAATAAAAAGGCAGATTGGGAAAAAGCGATAGAAAAGTTACAGGAAATTGCTAAAGAGTTGAATTAATGTGATATATATCACATACTAAAATTTTTTTCTGTATTTTTAATAAATAATTTGGGATATTTAGTATCTTAACTTTTAAGGTATTAAATGTCCCCTTTTTATATATTCTGGAACAATAATGAAAAACGTTTAAGGGGATATCTACGTTTGCTTTTTGTTAGTATTTTGGTTTTTACGGCATATACTGTCTCGTCTAAAGTAGCAAACTATATTCAGGATGATTTTTTGTTTACCGTAGTTGATGAATTGATCTCCTGTTTTTTAGTATGTCTTATTATTTTTAGTGCTTCAAAGTATTTAGATAAGCGAAATATAAAGAGAACATTGCTAAATGTTAATTCGGTTTGGTTTAAACAGCTTGGTATAGGAATTGCGATAGGATTTATTCTTATTGCCCTAAATTTTTTAATATTGTTTATGTTTACCAATGTTTATATAAGCGTTGGGATTAAGGATGAGAATATATTTGTGTTTTTGGGCAAAATATTAGTACGCTTAATCGGCTTTTTTGCCGTTGCGGTTAACGAAGAAATTTATGTTAGGGGCTATTTGTTAACCAATTTATCTGAAACAATTTATACTAAAAATCAAAAACCAAATTTTTCAATTTATTTAGGACTTATAATAACATCGGCTTTATTTGGTCTTTTGCATTATTTTAATTTTAATGCCACAATTATTAGTTCTGTTAATTTAGCTTTTATCGGGCTGCTATACGGTTACGCATTTGTTTCAACCGGTTCGCTTGCTTTACCTATTGGATTACATTTTGCATGGAATTTTACCCAAGCTCAGTTTTTTGGTTTAAATGTGAGCGGATTTACTCCTATGGTTTCTTTTTTAGATACAAAATATTTAAGTGACAAATCAATTGCCGGCGGAAATTTTGGTCCTGAAGGGGGGCTAGTTATACTTTTATCCGTAATTATCGGTTTAATTTGGGTTTTTATTATTTCTCAGGTAAATAAGTCAAAAAAAATTAATAACTTTGCAAACATTAATTCTTCTATTATTAATTTTTATCTTTAATTAAAAAAGTAAAACATGAAACACGGTGAAAGGAAAAAGCAAATTTTGCTTATTTCGTTAGAACTTTTTGCTAAACAAGGATATACCGAAACTTCTATTCGTGAAATAGCCGCTAAAGCAAATATAAGGGAAAGTGCTATTTATAATCATTTCGATTCTAAAAAAGAAATAATGAAAGAGCTGATTGATAATTATAAATCAGGCTCTGTAGGAGTAAAGATATTTACCGATGATTTACTGGATGAAATTGCTAATCCCAAGAATTTTTTAAAAAGTTATACTTTTAAGCTTGTTGATTATTGGCAGGAAAAAGAGGATTCCGAATTTTTTAAAATAATTGTTACCGAACAAGCTAAAAATGCAGGGGATTTCCCTGTATCCTTAAACCAACTTTTAGAAGATACTAAAAGAATTTGGACTTTTATTTTTACGGAATTACAAAAAAACGAGCTTATTAGAAAATTTAATCCCTCACTTGCCGCAGATATATTTGTATCTTATATTTATATGATTCGTATTGAATTTTTAATGAATTACGAAAAAAGAAACGTTTTACTTGCCGTTACTAAAATTGATGAATTTATAGATTATTTTTGGCTTACCATAAAAGCGGAGTATCCCAATGATAAAAGAGCTTAATACAATACCAATACTACCCGAATTAATTTCTGTTCACAATGTAATCCGCTCGTTTATACATAAAACACCAATTTTAACCTCCGAATCAATAAATGAAATTATAGGGGGTAAAGTCTATTTTAAATGTGAAAACATGCAAAAAATAGGGGCTTTTAAGTTTAGAGGAGCAACTAATGCTTTATTAACTTTAACATACGAGGAAAAACAGCAAGGGGTTGCTACACATTCATCCGGTAATCATGCAGCGGCTCTTTCTTTAGCTGCCAAACTAAGAGGTGTAAAAGCATATATCGTTATGCCGCATACGGCACCCGAAATTAAGAAGAATGCGGTTAAAAATTATGGCGGCGAGATTATTTTTTGCGAACCAAACTTAGCTTCAAGAGAAGAAACTTTAAGACAAGTGATTGAAAAAACCGGTGCCGTAGAGGTTCACCCCTATAACAATTATACGGTTATTGCCGGGCAAAGTACGGCTGCTAAAGAATTGATTGAAGATGTTGAGTTTTTAGACTTTCTTTTAACACCTGTAGGGGGCGGCGGATTATTAAGCGGAACTTCTTTGGCGTGTAAATATTTTTCTTCAAAAACAAAAGTTATAGGATGTGAACCTAAAGGAGCTGATGATGCGGCTCGGTCATTTAAAGACGGTGTAATTTATCCATCTGTTGAACCTAAAACTATTGCAGACGGTTTATTAACTTCTTTAGGTGATAAACCTTTTGGAATTATTAAACAAAACGTGTTTAATATTTTAACGGTTAGCGAAGAAAATATTATTGAAGCAATGAAACTAATATATCAAAGATTAAAAATTGTCGTAGAACCTTCCGGAGCGGTTCCGTTAGCGGTTTTACTTGAACATAGAGAAAAGTTTAACGGTAAAACTATCGGGTTAATTTTATCCGGCGGAAATGTTGATTTGGGAAAACTTCCGTTTTAATAGTGTTAAATATATAATGTTGAATGTTAAAGGTTGAATGTTAAATAATTGGTTTTATCCTGTAAATCCTTCTTTCATCCTGAAAATCTTGGTTCAAAAGGATAATCTATTTGTGAGCCAATCCCTGAAGGAATTGGCTGAATTTGAAACGAATGCATACTTATAAAAACTAACAAGAAATAATATATATTCCCTGCAACAAACTCGCAACCCTTGGATTTATTCAGGCGAGGTATTGACTAAACCCATGAAGCTATTTATAGGGAATATATACGTCCAAATTTAAAGTTTTTTTTGTGAGGTGCAGCAGGTTACAAAAATATCGCCCCTACGGAGCTGAAAAACGTTAGATATTAGACGATAGATGTGAGATATTAGATTTAAGACAAATAATTGGGTTTATCCCGTAAATCCTTCTTTCATCTTGAAAATCTTGGTTCAAAATATTGAAAAAACATGATTTGAATAAAGTTGAGAAAACTAGATTTTATTAAAAGTTGACAAATCTCCTATTTCCGAATAAAATTGTTCTAAATAAGAAAGCATAAAATTGTGTCTTATCTCTGCAAGGTGTTTTCCTTTGTTAGTGTTCATTAAATCTTTTAGTAAAAGTAGCTTTTCGTAAAAGTGATTTATTGCCGTGTTTTTATTTTTGAAGTAAGACTCGGTTGTATGATTTTTAATAGGTTGTTCAGTCGGGTCATAAATAAGTCTTCCGGATGCACCGGAATAAGCAAATACTCTAGCAATGCCAATCGCACCAATAGCATCCAGTCTGTCCGCATCTTGAACAATCTGACCTTCTAAACTTAATGATTGGTTTTTTTCAGCTTTACCTTTGAATGAAATGTTTTTCACAATATCGGCAATATGTAATTTATCATTTTCATTAATGTCGAAATTATTCAACCATTCGATAGTTTTTTTTGCACCAATGTTTATGTCGCCGTTATAAAATTTTGCGTCAGCAATATCATGTAATAAAGCAGCCATTTCTATAATAAACTTGTTGCCTCCTTCGTATTTATGAATTTCTAGAGCTGTATTCCTAACGCGCAGAATATGCCAAATGTCATGTCCGCTATACTCATCGGTAAATTTAGTCTTAATTAATTCTATAGTTTTTTCTACAATATTCAAACTAGTCTGCATATAGAAAAACCCCTTGATCGTTTGAGCCGTCATTAATTTCGGCATAAAATGTTTCATCCATAACAACTTCTAAAGTATTTGGCAATAGATATTTGGCAATAATTTCTACTTTATTATCATCATAAATTTTAATTTTTACGTAATTATAAACAAACCCGCGTTTTCTATGAGTAATTAGAACTGTTTCGCTTGTAGTTACAAAAGCTTTGGGGTTATTAATGCTCATTTTTGCAAAGTATTCAAATGTATTTAATAACATTCCGCCAATCGCTTCGGGTGCCTCGGTTTCAACACTATCAATTATTAATTTACATTTAGCATAATGAATAACTGCTTTAACGTCTTTACCGTTATTTAAGGATTCCATTAATGAATCAAAATTTTTAATCTGATTTTCTTGTGAGTAAATAAAGCACGAAGATGTTACAAAAACCAATAAAAACAATAGATTTTTCATATTACCTCATTAAAAAGTTGCGGATAAATCTAATAAAATTGTAGAATTACAAAAAAAACATTATTTTAAATAATAAACAAATTTAATACTAATATGAAACTAAAAAAGAAAAAAATTGAAGAAATGTTGGCTCTTCTGAGCCGTATTATAATTAAGTCAAAAGAATATGAGTTACAATATTCTGAAAGTATTGAAAAAATAGACCCTGTTTACAAAAAATCGGCTATTAATTTTCTGCATTATTTAGCTTTACGAGAAGATGATTTAAGAGATTTACAGGTGAAATTAGGCGAGTTAGGTATTTCGAGGTTGGCAAATGCTGAGAGCAATGTTGTAAATTCGATTTACTCAGTAAGAAATTTGCTTAGAAAACTTAACAAACAGAAAAAAGAATCAAAACCAAAACAAATTTTAACTAAAAAGAAATCTTCAAAACTAATACGCGAACATACTAATTTATTATTGGGTAAAAAAGTAAAAGATGCTAAAACAAGAATAATGGTAACTTTACCCAAAGAATCGGCTGATGATAAAAATATTATTCCGGATTTAATTAACGCAGGAATGAGCGCCGCACGTATAAACTGTGCGCATGATAATATTGATGTTTGGTATAAGATAATAGAACAAATTACTGCAGTTAGGAAAAAGACCGGAAGAACCTGTAAAGTTTGCATGGATTTAGGCGGTCCAAAGTTACGTACGGGTAAAATGATCGAAGGTCCAAGAGTTATTCATATTATGCCTGTTAGAGATGTAAAAGGAAATGTGATTGAACCATGTACACTATTATTAACAGATAAGGATGTTTTACCTTCTGAAGAATATCCGTTCGTTTTACCGGTTAATAATGAATTTTTGGCGTGTATCAAACCAAAAATGACAATACGTTTTACAGATACTAGAGGAAAGCATAGAAAGTTTACGGTATCAAAACAAAATAAGTTCGGTTTTTTAATAAAAATACATGATAGTGCATATATAGAAACAGGAACCGAATTAATTTTATTAGATGATGAAAATGAAATTATAAAAGGGAATGTAGGGTTACTTACACCGATCGAACAATATATTACATTAAAACCGGGCGATAAGCTGATATTATTAAAAGAAAATGTTGAAGGAAAGCCGGCAGAATATGATGATGACGGGAAAGTGATTTCACCTGCTTTTGTTTCCTGTACTTTACCGGAAATTTTTGCGGATGTAAAAAAAGACGAGTTAATTGTTTTTGATGACGGAAAAATTGAAGGACACATTGAAGAAGTATATGATGACAAATTAATTGTCGAAATTGATTATGCTAAAGAAGTAGGAGAAAAACTAAAAGCAGACAAGGGTATTAATTTACCTGAAAGTAATTTATCTGTTAGTGGGTTAACAGATAAAGATAAAGAAGACTTAAGGTTTATTGTTAAAAATGCAGATGTCGTAAATTTTTCGTTTGTTAATTGTGCCAAAGATGTTGAAGAATTATTTGCTGAATTAGATAAGCTAAATAGAAAAGATATAGGGGTTATTCTTAAAATTGAAACAAGAAAAGCCTTCAAAAATCTTCCGGAAATCCTTTTTGCGGCAATGCAAAGAAAACCGATTGGTGTGATGATAGCACGGGGTGATTTAGCAATAGAGTTAGGCTGGAAAAATTTGGCTCGTGCACAAGAAGAATTATTATGTTTATGTGAGGCGGTACATATCCCGGTCGTTTGGGCTACGCAGGTATTTTAAACTCATGCTAAGAAAGGGAGACCAAGTAGAGCTGAAGTAACCGATGCTGCATTAAGCGAACGCGCCGAATGTGTGATGTTAAACAAAGGTCCGCATATTGTGAAAACGGTACAACTGTTAAATGAGATTTTAAAGGATGCCGAACAATATCAAGATAAGAAAACAACATTATTGCCTGAATTAGAAATGTTTAATACATTAAAAAAATAGTGCATTTATTGTAATTAATTGTTATTTTTATATTTTGTTATTTTTAAAAATATTCATTTATTCACTGAGAGAGTATAATGTTTAGAGTTCTTGTTGTTGACGATGACGAAAACGTAAACATGTTTATTAGCCGTTTACTTAGTAAGAAATTTAAATGTGAAGTTGCATGGGCTAAAAACGGTTTAGAAGCTTTATCTTTGATGAAAGATTTTAGACCTGAAGTATTGTTTTTAGATATAACTATGCCGGTTATGAACGGTATTGAGACATTAACTGCATTACGCTCGGATACAGAAACTAGAACTTTGCCGGTTATTATGCTAACAGCGGTGAGTGAGAAGAATATTGTAGCAGAAATTATGAGGTTAGGCGTTTTTGATTATATGTTAAAACCTCTTATTTATGATACAACCATATTAAGAATAAAAGAAATATTTGAAAGAATAAAAAAAACAGAAGAAGAAAGAAAAGGATCAAGACCGGCACAGCCTATTTACGAACCTGAAGAAACTGAATCCATAATGTTAGTCGGATTTGAAATTGACTTAAGGAAAATTCTTCACTTAAAGTTTGAACGGTTCTTTAATGTTATTGAAACCGATAACGGTGTTGAAGCATATAAACTATTTTTGGCGGATAAGCCTAAAACAATTTTGCTTAACGAAAACATACCGTTGTTAAATGAATTTATTTTAGGTCAAAAAATTCGTGCAAACTCATCAAGAAGTAACTTAAAATTAATTTACTATAAAAGAAATCCGCAGATTAGTCCCGACGAACGAGAAATGTTTGATCATATTGTGATAAAAGCATTAAATAATGAAGTAAATGTTCGTAATTTATATGAGGCGGTTGAAAAAGTAAAAGGTGTAAAGTTATAAACTTTGCCCGCTTTAATGCGGGCTTTTTTATTTGTATCAGTATAAATATATGTCAAATATAATTGCTCAAAAAGAATATATCAGTCGAATTAATAAGGTTATTGATTATATTAACGAAAATATAACCGAAAAAATTAATTTAGAAAAGTTGGCGGAAGTAGCTTGTTTTTCTCCTTATCATTTTCATCGTATTTTTAGTGCAATTCTTAATGAAACCCCAGTCGATTTTGTTTTAAGACTTAGATTAGAAAAGGCAGCCAACATATTTGTTTCAAATCAAGAAATATCTATTACTCAAGTTGCTTTTGATTGTGGTTTTACTTCCAATGCGATATTTTCAAGATTATTTAAGCAACATTTTGGGATTTCTCCGAAAGAATTTCGTGCCGATTTACAAAATAGCAAGAATAGTAAACTAGTTAGCAATAATGATAAAGCAGTCAAAATAAATCAAAGTTATTTTTGGAATGACAATAATTTAATTTTCAAAAATAATTTGAGGTTTACAATGAAAGTAGAAGTAAAACAATTGCCGGAAATCACCATTGCATATGTAGCTAATTATGAAGGATATTTTTATGACAAAATAAAAGCTGCTTGGGATAAAATTTGTAAATGGGGTGAAGCAAACGATTTGATAAATAAAGACACAAAATTTATAGGCATTTCGTTTGATAATCCGGATTTTACGGACGCCGATAAATGTAGGTATTATGCTTCATTTACTATTGATAGGAATTTAGAAGTACCGAAAGGAATCGGTAAACTTACGTTGCAGGGAGGAAAACATGCAGTAATGAGATTTGAAGGGAAAGATAACGATTTTAAGGATGCATATACAGAGTTTTATGGTTCTTGGCTTCCTGATAACGCGTATGTACCGGCAGATTCTCCTTGTTATGAAATTTATTATTCAACTCCCGAACAGAACGAAAAAGGGATTTATATTGTTGATATTTGTATGCCGATTAAACCATTATAAAGAGTAAAATAAATTATTATGAGCGAAAAAATTGATTTAAAAAATGATTACAAAATCCTATTTAGTGCATCTGCAAAAGATGTAACATTTGTGGGTATTCCTGCTTTTAATTTTTTGATGATTGACGGAGAGGGGAACCCTAACTCCGAAAAATTTCAAGATGCGGTAAAAGCATTATATTCAATTGCATATTCTATTAAGTTTTTCTGCAAAAAGAATGCTGAACTTTTTGATTTTACAGTACCACCTTTGGAAGGATTATGGTGGTTAGAAGAGGGGACTGATTTTAGTAAAGCCGATAAAGATGATTGGAAATGGACATTATTAATAATGATGCCGGAATTTGTAACTTTAGAAATATTTGAAAAGGCAAAACAGGATGTGATTAACAAGAAAGAAAGTAAGTTAGCCGTTGATGTTCGTTTTGAATTTTTTGATGAAGGTGCATCCGCTCAGATTCTGCACATAGGTCCATATACTTCAGAAGAACCGACAATCGAAAAATTACACAAAACAATAAAACAAGCAGGATATAAACTTTCCGGAAAACATCACGAAATATATTTGAGTGATCCGCGTAAAACCGCACAAGAAAAACTAAAAACGATAATACGTCATCCTATTGAAAAAGTTGAAGAGTAACAAAAAATCCCCGTTTGATAAGCGGGGATTTTTTTTATAATTTTTTTATCTATCTTACAGGGCATTTCGGGATATCCGAATCAGTTTTAATATCTAAAATATAATCGTATATAGCTTTAAATACATCTTCTTCAATTTTATACCAACCTGGGTTTTTACCGTTTTTATATTTCCCGCCGTTGCATATAAAAACTATCCCAAAATTATCTGTGGAAGAAAAGTACATGTCACTTATTAGACCGTAAGCATCTCCGGAGTGTCCTATTAATAATTGACCGGGGATTAAATCATTAGTAGTATAATTACCTAAAGCGTATGTATTCATTGAGCCGCCGTAGTTGTTTCCGTTGCTTCCGTTATAAATCCATACTGATTTAATCATCTCTTTAATTGTACTTTCGGAAATAACTTGTATGTCATTATACTTCCCATTATTTTTTAATAAAAGCATAATTGTAGCTAATTCTTTAGCTGTTACTCGTAAACCACCGGTAGGGGAAAATAACACTCCGTTCGTCCCTAAAGAATAACGTGAAAGATCGCGTAGGGTTGGTTTTATCCCCTTAAAATAATCAGTTTGAGGATTCCAAACATTCCCGGCTTTTCTGTATAATACCGATAAATCGTTAATATCTTCAAGATCTTGAACATTATAACTTCCTGTTATTCCTAACGGATGTAAGATATTTTCTTTGGCAACTATGTCGAATCTTTTCCCTGTTAGTTTCTCTATCATTGTGCCAATAATGCCGAAGTTTATATTGGCATAACGAAAATATCTTTCGTTAGGGCTATGATCTTGAAACATATCTTCAGAATAAAATTTCCCATCTTTTGTTAATAAACATTTAACTTCGGGTATGTTAAATCCTTTCAGAGTAGAATCCAAAAAAGTATCGTAAGTAGTTCCGTCATTTAACGAGCTTGTATGCGATAATATATGGCGGACCGTAATTGTATCGTTGGGGAATTTTGGGTTACGTAACGTAAATCCTAAATGCTTACTAATATCATCTTCTAATTTAAATAATCCTTTGTCATATAAAGTCATCAATGTTAACGTAGTTACTGTTTTAGAAATAGAAGCAATTCTAAATTTTGTGTTTTTATCAACAGGCAAGTTCCTTTCAACATCTCGCAATCCAAAACCATTATAATACACAAATGAATCACCTTTTATGGCGGCAACAGAAAATCCTACAATAGAATCATTGCAATAAATAGCATTTAGAGTTGAATCAAGTTCACATGTCTGGGCTTTTAAAATCGTGAAATAAAATGCAAAAAATACACAAATAAATAATAAAAATCTTCTCATAATACATACCTCTCTATTAATAAATGTAACTAAAATCAATACTCAGCATATCAATTTACAAAAAAAACAATTATAAGTAATAATAATTATTGCAGAAGAATCATTTTTTTCGTTTTATATGAAGAACCGCAATTTAATGTATAAAAATAAATACCACTCGATAAATTAAAATTTTTAGTATTTAAATTATAAACGTAATTCCCTGTATGTTTAAATTCGTTAATTAACAGGGCTACTTCTTTACCTAATACATCATATAGCGAAAGTTTAACAAATTCCGGTTTATGAATTTGAAATTTTATGATTGTTTCGGGATTAAACGGATTAGGAAAATTCTGTTCCAAATTAAAAGTGAATTCGGGATTTTCGTAATTGTCTTTCGTATCTGTTATTATTCCGGAAATAGAGCTCAACACTGCACTATAAACTTGTTCTTCGGGTTTATACCAGCCGCTATAACTCCCGTATCCGTAAACGCCTCCGTTACAAATAAAAACAATTCCGTAATTTTTGGATTTTGAAAAATACATGTCGCTAATTAGTCCGTAAGCTTCTCCCGGGTGTCCGATCAGTGTCTGTCCGGGGAGTAAATCTGTTGTAGTGTGATTCCCCAACGCGTAACGGTTAAAAATACCGTAATAATTATTCCCGTTGCTGCCGTTATATGACCATACTGTTTTAAGCATTTCATTCGCTGCATTTTCGGAAATTATTCGAATATCGCCATATTTACCGTCGTTTTTTAATACGGTCATTATTTTGGCTAAGTCTTTTGCTGATATCCTTAATCCCCCGGTAGGTGAAAATATCACTCCGTTTGTACCTATGGTATAATTAGCTAAATTTCTTGGAGGTGGTTTAACACCGTTATAATTATCAACCTGAGCAGACCAAGAATTTCCGCTACGTCTATATAATGCTGATAAATTGTTGATATTTGTCAAATCTTGAATGTTAAAACTACCGTCAATACCTAAAGGAATTAGTACGTTTTCGCGAACTACTATGTCAAATCGTTTGCCTGAAAGTTTTTCTATTAATGTACCGATAACACCAAAATTGATATTTGCATATTGAAAATAATTTGATTTTGGGCTTTTGGTTTGAAACATATTCGAAGAATAGTAAGAACCTGAAGGAATAAGTAGGCTTTGTAAAGACGGAATATTAGAACCTGCAGTGGCACTTAAAAACGAATCATAACCGTCTCCGTCATTTAGTGAGCTTGTATGTGATAAGATTTTTCTAATTGTAATTGTATCATTCGGAAAATTCGGATTACGAAGATTGAAGCCAATGTATTTGCTTATATCTTCATCCAAACCAAAAAGTCCTTTGTCGTATAATGTCATTAAAGTTAATGCAGTTATGGTTTTGGAAATTGAAGCTATTCTAAAGGATGTGTTGTTATCAATCGGTAAATTTCTTCCGACATCTCGTAAACCAAATCCTTTATTATAAACTAACGAGTCCCCTTTAATAACTGCAACAGAAAAACCTAATAAAGTGTTTTGAGTAAAAACATTGTTAAGTAAAGAATCTAATTTTGAAATTTGCCCAAATATTGAGGTGCTAATAAAAAGCATGAGTAAAATATACATCGTAATCGTTTTTTTCATAATAAATCCGTTCTTGTGATAAATATATAATGATAAAAAAATACCACCTGCTCAAAAAACAGGTGGTATCAAAAAATAATTATCTATTAATAAATAGATGTTAGGTTCCGGCGCTATAGTCGGTTAGATATTTAACTTGTTCTTTTGTTAATTTATCTATTTTATAACCCATAGTATCAAGTTTGTATTTAGCAATTTCTTGATCTTGTTCTTCGGGTATCTCAATAACTTCCGGATTTAACAAAATTCCTTGCTTATCTAATTTTGCTAAACGAACCTGTGATAAAAACTGGTTGGCAAAAGACATATCCATAACTTCAGAAGGATGACCTTCGGCAGCAGCCAAGTTAACCAATCTACCTTGAGCTAATAAATAAACTCTGTTACCGTTTTCAAGAACGTATTCTTCGTTATTTGGTCTAATAGTACGTTTTGCTTTTTTTAATTCTTCCAAATCAGGTATATTGATTTCACAATCATAATGTCCGGTATTACAAACAATAGCACCGTCTTTCATTCTTTGAAAGTGTTTTTTTGTAATAACATCTTTAACACCGGTAGCAGTGATAAAAATATCACCAACTTTTGCTGCTTCGTCCATAGTCATAACAGTATGACCTTCCAAAGTTGCTTTTAAAGCTGCAGTTGGTTTTACTTCAGTAACAATCACATTAGCACCTAAGCCGGCAGCACGCATTGCACAGCCTTTACCACAGTGACCGTAACCGGCAACTACAAAGTTTTTACCAGCTAAAAGAACAGATGTGGCTCGTAAAATACCATCAATAGATGACTGACCGGTACCGTAAACGTTATCAAAATCCCACTTTGTTTCGGCATCGTTAACTGCTATAACGGGATATAATAGTTTACCGTCTGCAGCCATAGCACGTAATCTATGAACGCCGGTAGTGGTTTCTTCTGTACCGCCGATAATATTTTGAGCTAATTCAGGGAATCTGTTATGAATTGTAAAGATTAAATCTGCACCGTCATCTAAAGTTAAATTTGGCTTCATATCCAAAGTCCTTTCAATTGACCAGTAAAAATCTTCAACCGATTGACCATGCCAAGCATAAATTTCAAGTCCGTTTTCTGCTAAAGCAGCGGCAATATCATCTTGTGTTGATAATGGGTTACATCCGCTCCAACTAACCTGAGCTCCGGCAATTTTTAAAGTTTCAATTAAAACTGCAGTTTCTTTAGTAACGTGTAAACACCCGGCAATTTTATATCCTTCTAACGGTTTTGTTTCTTTGTACATCTCACGTAATTTCATCATAACAGGCATACGACTTTCTGCCCATTCAATTTTCATTCTTCCTTGCGCTGCAAGTTTAATGTCTTTTACTTTGTATTTTCCTTTTTTGTGATCCATTATGTTTCTCTATTTTTTTGGTAAATAATTTTTAAATACCGGGACTAAATCTAATTTTTCCCAAGTGAAATCTTTGTCGCTGCGACCGAAATGACCCAAAGAAGCAGTGCTTCTATAAATTGGTCTGCGTAATTTTAATCTATCAATAATACCTTTTGGAGTAAGATCAACTTCTTTCATAATCATATCAGCTATTTCTTTATCAGAGATTACGCCTGTGCCTTTTGTATCAACATAAATTGAAACCGGCTGAGCAACTCCTATAGCATAAGCCAATTGAACTAAACATTCTTTTGCTAATTTTGAAGCAACTACGTTTTTAGCTATATGACGAGCAGCATATGCAGCACTTCTATCTACCTTTGAAGGGTCTTTTCCGCTAAATGCACCACCGCCGTGAGGAGCCCAACCGCCGTAAGTATCAACAATAATTTTACGTCCTGTTAAGCCGCTATCTCCGTGTGGACCGCCAATTTCAAAACGTCCGGTCGGATTTACATAATACTTGGTGTTTTTATCTAATAATTTAGCAGGGATAACTTTTTTAATAACTTTATTAATTACATCTTGTTTGATTTTTGTTTGAGATACTTTTGCGTCATGTTGCGTGCTTATAACAACAGTATCAACTCTTATTGGTCGATGATTATCGTCATATTCGATTGTAACTTGTGATTTTGCATCAGGACGTAAGTAAGGCATTAATTTAGGTTGTTTTTTACGAATTTCAGTAATTTTTTGAATTAACTTATGTGCATAAACAATTGGCATAGGCATTAATTCAGGTGTTTGATTACATGCATAACCGAACATTAAACCTTGGTCGCCTGCTCCGCCTTTATCTACACCCATAGCGATATCCGGTGATTGGGAATGAATAGCATTTAAAATACCGCAAGAATCTGCATCAAACTTATATTCTGCTTTTGTGTAGCCAATTTCTTTTATAATTTTTCTTACAACATCTTGTACTTCAATATATGCACTAGTTGTAATCTCGCCGCCAACAACAACTAAACCGGTGGTAACAAATGTTTCGCAAGCAACGCGTGCATTAGGGTCTTGTGAATAAATTGCATCCAAAATTCCGTCCGATATTTGGTCGGCTACTTTATCCGGATGCCCTTCCGATACTGATTCGGATGTGAATAAATATGACATACTTCCTCTTAATTGATTAATAAAACTCTATTTCGGACGAATCGCCCGCATTTAATCTTTTGTAATTTCCTTTTACAATTGCATTATTTCCGATTAATGTGTTTTCTAACATAGCTCGCTTAACAGTTGCATTTTCGCTAATTATCGAATTTTTGATGATTGACTCGCTAATGGTGGAATTATCTGCAATTGTTGCATAAGGACCAATAATTGAATTTTCAATTGTGCAGTTTTCACCGATAAAAACCGGGTCAATAATAAAAGAATTTGAAATACTTTTATTAGAACCATATTTATCTAATAAAAACTTATTTGTGCTTAATAATGTTTCGGGTTTACCGCAATCATACCAACCTTCTACGGGAAAAGTCTTAATTATTTCTCCCTTATCGATCATTAATTGAAGAGCGTCAGTTAATTGTAATTCGTTATTTGTTCTGATATCTTTTTCTACAAGTTCATTGAGACATACTTTTAATAAATTAGCATTTGAAATGTAATATAATCCTACTAAAGCAAGTTTAGAAACCGGAGTTTTTGGTTTCTCAATTAGCTTTGTAATGCGTCCGTTATCTGTTATCACAACTCCGAATCGACTTGGGTCTAATACTTCTTTAACACCAAGTGAAGTTGTCCTAGTATTAAAAACCCCGTGTAAATTAACATCAAATACCGTATCACCTAAAATAATAAAAAGCTCTTCGTCATCAAAAGTTGGAATGGCTGTATATATTGCATGTCCTAAACCTAACATTTCTTTTTGTTCTACAAAATCAGCTCGAATTTTGGGAAATTCTTTCTCAACATATTCCTTAATCTTTTCACCAAAATAACCAACGATAAAGGTGGCTTTAAAAATTTTTGAATCAATAAGTTGGTCCAAGATATGACCCAAAATAGGTTTACCGCCTACGTTTAACAACACTTTCGGAATTGAAAATGTATGGGGTTTTAGTCTTGTTCCGAATCCGGCTACCGGTATAATAGCTCTCATTTTATCCTTAAAATTTTTAGTTAATCAGTAAATTTAACTAAACTTTAAATTTTTATCAATATAATTAAAGTTTATTTATTATTTATTTTATATTTTTGTGTTTTAGAACAATAAAATGAAGCCATAATGAATGTGAAAACGAATATTACAGAGTTGCTAAAAATCAAATATCCTATTATTCAAGGCGGTATGGTATGGGTAAGTGGTTATAAACTTGTTTCGGCTGTTTCCAATAATGGGGGACTCGGACTAATTGGGGCAGGAAGTATGAAGCCAGAACTTTTGAAAGAGCATATTGAAAAGTGCTTTAATGTATGTAAAAATCCGTTTGGTGTAAATATTCCGCTGTTAAGAGGAGATTCTGAAAATCTAGTAGACACTGCTTTAGAGTGTGGAATAAAAATATTTTTCACTTCTGCCGGACATCCCGGGAAGTACATAGAAAAACTAAAAAAAAATAACGCTATCGTTATTCATGTAGTGTCCAATCTAAAACAGGCATTAAAATCAGAAAGTGTGGGATGCGATGCTGTTGTATGTGAAGGTGTTGAGGCAGGCGGACACAACGGGGCTGATGAATTAACTATATTTTCTTTAATACCCATGTTGAGGAATAAATTAAAGATTCCATTTATTGCCGCAGGTGGAATTACTGACGGATATGGTGTTTTTTCTGCTATAAGTTTAGGTGCAGACGGAGTGCAAATTGGAACACGCTTTGCCACAACTATCGAATCTTCGGCAAATGAAATATATAAACAAAAAATAATTGAAGCAGGAGAAACAGGAACAGAACTAATATTTAGAAAAATCGGATTGATTCGAACTTTGAAAAATTCTTATACAGATTTAGTTAAAAAGTCTGAAGAGAACGGAGCTTCTGTGGAATTACTTAAAGACTTACTGGGGAGTAAAAAAGAATATGAGGGGATATTTAACGGTGATTACGAAAACGGCTTAATGGAAAGCGGGCAAGGTGTGGGTAATATAAATGATGTAATTTCTACAGAACTACTAATGAGAAGATTAGCAGATGAATTTGTTAAAGCAAAAAATAGGATGGACATTGTAAGTGGTCCGAAAACTGAATAAAAAACTATTTTCTTAAATCCATTAGCTATGAGATTAAATAAATGAATAATTCCCCCTATGTACTAAAAGTAAATGAAGCGTTAGAACAAATTGATAGAGGAGAAAATCTTGATTCTGCCTATAATCAACTGGGGATAGTTTATGGAGAAGCGGGGGAATACGCAAAATCTAAAGATTGTTTTTTGCTCTCAATTAAATCTAACCCCAATTATTTAGACGCATATATAAATTTGGGAATAATCTATGGAAAAATGAAAGATTATAAAACCTCAATTTTATATTTATCAGAAGTCTTAAAAAAACAATCTGCAAATCATTTAGCTTTTTATAATTTAGCATATGCTTACCAAGAATCAGGTCTAATTGATGAAGCAATTAACTATTATTCTTTATCGATAAAGCATAAACCGGATGATGCAAAATCTTATTTTAATAGAAGCCTATTATATTTATTGAAAGGAGAATACAATAAAGGTTGGGAAGATTATTTCGGTTGGGGTTATAGATCAGGAGATTTAAAAACAAGAAATTTGAAGGGTAAAAGCTGGGAAGGGGAGCAATTAAAAAATAAAGTTATTTTGATTTATTGTGATCAAGGATATGGTGATACAATTAATTTTATAAGATACATAAAATTTCTTAAAAACTACGGTGCTTATGTAGTAGTTGAAGTTCAGGAATCTCTTTATCGCCTTTTTAGTGAAATTAAAGATATTGATGATCTCGTAATTAATCCAAAAGCTGATGATTATGAATGTGATTATTTTACTTCGATATTCGGGCTTGCAAAATATTTTCACCCTGATTATAATAAACAAATTATTTTTCCTTATATAAATTATCAAATAAGGGAAAGAGATAAATGGAAAATTTATTTGGGTAGTAGTCGAAACATCAAGATTGGGTTTGTTTGGAAAGGAAATCCAATTCCTGAATTAAACAATAAAAGACATCTATTGCTTGAAAATTATCACAAACTTTTTGGAATTGAAAATACTGAATGGTATTCTTTGTATCCTGAAGAAAATAATGAAATAATAGAAACTAAACAAAAATTTAATAATGTGTATGATTTAACAAAAAATATATATGATTTTAGTTCAACTGCCGCTTTTATATCCAATCTTGATTTAATTGTTACTATTGATAGTGTTATTGCACATTTAGCAGGTTCAATGAATATAAAAACATGTTTGTTACTAAATTTCGTTCCTGATTGGCGGTGGGGTTTAGATAAATCAACAACCGAAATCTATCCTTCACTAAAAATATTTAGACAAAAAGAAATCGGTAAATGGGACTTAGTAATTAATGAAATTTATGATTATATTATAAGATTAATTTAAAATAAATAATTTTCGGTATGTCTTTTTTATCGGAGTGAAACTATGCTATCAAACGAACCGAAGTTTTCTAAAATTGCCAAAGAACGATTTTTTAATTTTCTTGAAAAAAATGAAGCCTTTTACGAAACTCAATATGAAAATACAAGCTGGGTAGAAGTATCCGAAATAGTTGTTAATAAAATATCTGAAATAATTCCTTCATACGGAAAGCGAAATGCCCTCGTAATTTTAACCGAGAGTGTAGAAGAAATAAGATTGTTTATTGAGAAAGGTTATAACGTTACCGCAATTACTACAAACAAGAACATATGCGACTATAATGATAAAATTCAATTAATTGATGAAAGTTTTACTAGTTTTTCTGATAAAAGTTTTGATGTAATTTGGTCTAAGCATTCACTAAACAAGAGTCTTTCAGCAATATTTACTTTAACAGAATATTTTAGATTATTAACAAATGACGGGTTGCTTTATATTGAATTAATCAGTGACGAGAATTTTACTAATAAAACAAGTATTGGAAGTAATTTTTCATTATTTAGAAAAGAAATATGGAAATTATTAGTAGAAAATACTGGATTTAATGTTATTGATATTATCGATCTATCTCTTTCTTCGAAGGATCCTGCAATGAAGAATTTGTTTTGGATGTTTTTTTGTAATAAATATAAAAAAACGAATTTGACTGATAATGATAAAGAAGAGAAGAATAATTTATATTTGGCATTAAGTAAAGGAGAAAATTTCGGGTGGGGTGTTTGCAGTAAATATCTTAAGAATGAAGTTGTTAAGTTGTATAAAAATGTTTATGAATGGGATTTTGAAAGAGAAGGGGATAAAAGTATAAATGTAACCGGTAAAGTATTTCATGCACTAACCGGAATTGAATTTGATAGTCTAAGTAAATTAAGAGGATCTGAAAACTTTGGATATACTTTTTTTGAAAATGAAATTTTACCTGTTTCGGTTGAAAACGCAAAAAAATATGATATTGTAGTAGGCGGTTCTACTTGGTGTAAAGAAAAAATGATCAGTAAAGGTATTACCAATGTTGATGTGTTAATACAAGGAATTGATCCGGAGATATTTTATCCGGTTGAAAACAAGCTAAACGATGATGTTTTTGTTATTTTTTCCGGGGGAAAATTCGAGCTTCGAAAAGGTCAGGATACCGTAATTAAGGCGATTAGTATAATGCAAAAAAAATATCCAAATATTGTACTGTTAAATGCTTGGTATAATATGTGGCCTCATACAATGGAACTTATGCATCACTCGCCGTATATTAAATTTGAAAGGTTTGGTGATACTTGGGCTGATCAAATAAACCACGTATTAAGTATTAATGATGTCGATATTTCAAAGGTTGCAACTTATGAAATAGTTCCCAATACACAACTTAGAGATTTATATGCCCATACGGATATCGGAATATTTCCTAATAGGTGCGAGGGTGGAACAAACTTAGTGTTGATGGAATATATGGCATGCGGACGTCCTGTTATAGCTTCGTACACAAGCGGACATACTGATATTTTAACAGATGATAACTCCTTACCGTTAAAATTAACAAAACCTTTTAGGTTGTATGATAGTAATAATAGATTGTGGGCTGATTGGGAAGATGTGTCAATTAACGAATTAGTTGATAAATTAGAATTTGCTTATCACAATAGGGAATTAATAAGAAAAATAGGACAAAGAGCAGGAGAAGATTTAAAAAAACTTACATGGCAAAATAGTGGCAAAGAATTACTTAGAATTGTTGGTTTATAGAAGTCGTTAGAGGAATTATATGGGAATATTATCGATTTTGCTTTTTAACGATGAGAATGATTTTATTTTAAGTAATGAACTAATTGGTTATATAAAACAAAAAAGCGAAAGAACAATATTTTTATATTATGGTTACGACAAAATAGAAAGCATCGCAAATGAAAGTATCCTAATTCCAAATTTATTATTTTCGGAAATTAATAAACTGCTTAAGTCTAATATGGATAAGGATATCTTTCTGTTAGATTTGGCAATAAAACCAGTTACCGAAGATTTTATGGAAAAATTTATCCAAGAATCAAGGAAAGAAAAAGCAATTCTTACAGGTACTTTACTATTTAATTATAAACAAAATTTAAGGGAAAATAATTTTATTTATTCACTTGGCACTAATTTATTATATAGGTTGGGATATTTTAATGTTAATGCGAGAACCGGATTTGGTAGTGCGGAAGTTCTTCTAGAAAAAACTGAGAATAAAATAATTGATTCTATTGATTATCTATTTATGCTAATTCCTTCAGGTGTTTTAAGAACCGGATCATTTTTTGAGGAAACTTTTCCGTTTTATATGATAAAATCTATTGTTATTGATGCATTTTGTTTTTCAAATAGTTTGAATGGGGTAAATATTAAATTACTCCCTAAAGTAATAGGTAAAATTAGTTATCAAGAAATAGGTTACATATTTCCGGAAAAACTTCAAAAGGCTTATATAAATTTTTGGCAAAATAGATTTGAGTTTGATATTTCAAATCCTGATTATGTAAAAATACGTGAATTATATTCTTATGCAAATATTTGCAAACGTATAACAGATGGTTTGAAATGTGAAATAAATGAAAACGCATTCGTGGATATTCTTATCGTAACCATGAATAACGGGAGAAGATTAGAATGTACATTACGAAAAATAATTGAGTCTAGTTATAAAAATATTAATATTCACGTGTTCAATAATGCAAGTACGGATAGTACAGCAAATATATTGGCTGAATTTAGTCAAAAATACAATAATGTTTACATATTTAACGCACCTGTGAATATAGGAATTCCGGCTGCATTAAATTGGTTGTTTGTCAATTCCTCCGCACCATTAGTATTGCGTTTAGATGATGATGTTAGTGTTGAATATTCAACGATTGAGGACTTGATTGAAACATTGAAGTTTTCACCTTATGCTGGAATATCAAGTCCAAAAATTATTTGTATTAATTCGCAAGGGAAGAATATTCAATATGCAGGGGTTTATCGCATAAATGAAGAATTACCTGGGGAAAAATTTAACGATGCTTGTTTTACGAGAATAGCGGGCGGACCGATTTTGATGTATAAAAGAGAAGTAATTAATAGAATCGGGCTATGGGATATTCAATACTCACCTGCCCAAATTGAAGATATTGAGCACGCCTTTAGGGTTTTTGTTTCGGGATATGATATTATATACAACAAAAAAATATTAGCTCAACATTTGGATAAGGGTGAAGAATATATTTCACTTCATAAAGTAAATAGAGGTAATGTTATGATGAAATTGTTTAAAGATATTTATGGAGTGACTGAACAAGAATTTAACAGATTTGTTTGATATTAAAAAAAGTAAACTTAACAATAATTTAATATTGATATTGATATTAATCTTGCAAGGAAACGTCTAATGCACTTGAAAATGAATATTTATTGATTATTTTGGGTGTAATAAAAAATGACTGATTGGTCACTTTATGAACCAATCGGTCGATTAAGCGTCTAAAGATAATAAAAAATGAAAATTAAATAAATACGGAGCATAATTTGAAACAAAAAATAATTATTGCCCTTTTGTTTATGGTTGGTCTAAGTCAACTATTAAATGCTCAACAAAGGGTTTTAACTTTAGAAGAAACAATTAATTTGGCTATTGAGAATAATAGAGATATAACAATTGCCAAAATGAATATTGAAAAAGCTTCTGCGGCTGTTGATGAAGCATTCGGGTATGCGCTGCCAAAAGTAGATTTATCAGGATACTATAATAGGTTTATTTCGAAACCAAAGACTCCGTTTCCGGATTTTGAGGCGATGTTAACAAATGCGACCTATTCCTTGTTGTTTGATGAAAACGTTATTCCGAGAGATGATAACAAATATAAACCTATGGCAAATACATTGCAGTCTTTTGCTCAAACACATAACTGGGAAGCTAAAGTTGAGGTTACTCAAATTTTATTTAGTTCGGCAGTATTTCGTGGAATCGGGGCATCAAAAATCTATTTGGACTTAGCAAAAGAACAGCTTTACGGAACAGCATCGAATTTAACACTAAATGTAAAAAAAGCATTTTACGGTGTGTTGTTATCTCAAAAAATGTTAGAAATTATTGAAGCAAGTTTGAAAAATGCTGAAGAAAACTTGGCAAATGTTAAATCAATGAACAAACAAGGATTTGCCAGTGATTTTGAATCTATGCAAGTTGAAGTTCAAGTTGAAAATATTAGACCGCAAGTTTATGAAATTAAAAACACGTTAAAAAACGCAAAAAACGGATTAAAGCTTCTTTTAGGGTTACCTCAAGATTCCGATATCGATGTATCAGGTGAATTTGAATATGATAAATCTTATATGCCTGATGAAGAGACAAGCGTTGAATGGGCAACACTCAATAATTATGACTTAAGAACTATGAATCTTAAAATGCAGGTTGATGATGAGTTTATTGCATTGGATAGAGCCGAGTATTTTCCTACATTAGCAGCTTTTGGGAATTATACATATTCGGGAACCGGTGATGAATTTCCTACCCAAAATTATTCATCTACCGCAGTAGGATTAAGTTTAAGTATTAATCTCTTTTCCGGTTTACAAACGAACAAACGTGTTGAACAGAGTGAAATAGCTTTAAATCAAACAAAAGAGCAGATTAAACAATACAAAGACTATTTGACTACACAAGTAAAAGGGAAGATATTGGACCTACAAAAAGTTAATTCACAGTATGCTGCACAAGAAAGAAATGTTGAATTAGCACAGAAGGCATATGATTTGGCAACAGTAAGATTTAAGGAAAGCAGCGGAACTCAGTTAGAAATTAAAAATGCCGATATTGAATTAAGAACTGCTAAAACAAATAAAATTAAAACAATATATGATTTTATAATTGCAAAATCGGAACTAGAACAGTTAACAGGTAAGCTTGATGATTTTGTTAAAATAAAATTAGATAATATTTCAGCTAAATATTAGAGAAATTAAACGGAGAAATAAAATATATGACACTTTTAGTAAAAAAAAGTATGTTAATCAGTTTTGTATTTATTGGATTGTTAGCTATTGCATGCGGAGACGGTGACGCTGAAAAGAATAAAACAATGGCGCAGTTACAAAACGAAGAGGGAATTCCGGTTAAAGTTAAAATTGTTGAACCGACAAATTTTAATAGATTTATGAGTTTTTATTCTACCCTTGCAGGTTATAAGGAATCTATTGCCGGTGCACCGATAGGAGACCGGATTGAAAAAGTATTAGTAAATGTAGGCACTTATGTTAAAGAAAAACAAGTTGTAATGACTTTCCCAACAGATAACCCCGGTTTACAATACGAACAAGCAAAAGCTGCTTTTGACAATACCGAAAAAACTTATTTAAGAACAAAAACTTTATTCGAAGCAGGTGAAACTTCACAATCTAATTTCGAAGGAATAGAAACGAAGTATAAAGTTGATAAAAGAAATATTCAAGCAATGGAACAAGCTTTATTTGTACAATCG
>JAEXOD010000054.1 GCA_023447335.1 Bacteroidota bacterium | reverse complement strand
GCCTTAAACAATCCGATTTTATCATCCGTTGCACCTGTAAAAGCCCCTTTTTTATGTCCGAAAAGCTCACTTTCAATTAAGTTTTCCGCAATTGCACCACAGTTAACCGGTAAAAAAATATTTTCTTTTCTGTTACTTTTTTGATGAATTGCTTTAGCTACAAGCTCTTTACCCGTACCGCTTTTGCCCGAAATAAGTATATTGCTATTAGTAGGAGCAACCTGCTCAATAATATCAAATACTTTTTTAATCGGCTCACTTTTTCCGATTAAATTAACGTACCCCGTTTCAGATGAGATTCTTTTTCTTAATGCTACATTTTCCGAAACAAGGCTTCTAAAATCGAATAGTCTTTTTATTCTAATTATTAAATCATCAAATTCTACAGGCTTAATTAAATAATCGTAGGCTCCGGCTCGTAATGCTTGAATTGCACTTGAAATACTTGCATAAGCCGTCATAATAATAAAATATGTTTCGGGTGCAATTTTGCTTCCTTTTTCTAATAGCTCCATCCCGTCAAGCTTCGGCATTTTAATATCGCTAATAACAAGGTCAAAATTTTCATTAGTTAATCTAGCTAAAGCTTCTTCTCCGTCTGCGGCGGTATAAGTTTCGTATCCTTCATCATCAAGAATAATTTTTATGGAATCCCGTATAGACTTTTCATCATCGGCGATTAAAATTCTTTTACTCATAACATATTTCCTTGTTTTAACTCAATAGGTAATTTAACGGTAAAACAGCTACCGTTTCCGGGTTTACTATCTACAAGTATATCCCCGCCAAATTTTTTAACTATTCCGTAACTAATCGAAAGTCCTAATCCTGTCCCTTTTCCTACTTCTTTAGTAGTAAAAAAAGGTTCAAACAATTTGGACATAACCTCAGGTTCAATACCAACTCCGTTATCGCAAATTTTAACATAAACAAATTTCTCGTCATTAAAACTTTCAACACTTACAGTACCTGTACCGTTTATGGCATCTAATGCATTAATAAGAATATTTACAAACACCTGTAGTAATCTATCAGGTACTATTTCAACAAAAGGTAATTCTAAACTAAGTTTTACTTGAAAATCTACTTTTTTTACACGTTTATCATATTTTACTATACCAATTGCCGTCTTAATAATATCGGTAATTTGAGTAGGTGATTTTTTATCACTCGGCGGACGAGAAAAATCGACCAACTCTCTTACAATTTTCGAAATCCTATCTATATTTTCCTTAATGTTTGCTAATTGTTCTTTATAGAACGGGTCAGTACTTTTACGTTGTAAAATTTGAACAATGGAAGAAATTGAGGTTAAAGGATTCCCTATTTCGTGTGCAACACCGGCAGCAAGTTGACCGATAACGGCAAGTTTTTCAGATTGGTCTACCTGATTTTGTAATTTTTTTACTTCGGTATTATCTTCAATAATTACGGTACGTCCGGCATAGTTACCGTTTTTCCCTTGCAGTTTATTAACCGAAAGTCGAACCGTAATTTTTTCCCCTTTTTTGGTCATTCTTTCGGTTTCGGTAATTTTATACTGTCCTTTATTTATAATCTCGTTTTTAATTTCATTAAGTTCGTTATAATAAGTTTCATGTGGCGGTAATAAAAAGGAAGATGGTTTACCGATTACTTCATTTTCCGAATATCCAAATATTTTTTCTGCACCCTTATTCCATGCGATAATTTTTTCGTTATCGTCAATAACAATTATAGCACTATCGGAAGCGTGCAAAATATTTAATAAATAATGTTGATTACTTTCAAGTTTTGAGGCAAGCCTATCACGTTCGCTAGTTAATTCTTTCATCTGAACTTCTTGATGAAGCATTCCGTAGCGGGCAAAAATCTGCTCCATTATTTCATCCAAAAAGCCAAGTAACACTAGAGAATCAAACTTTTCTGAGTTTTCTTTTTCCAAGTAAGATAATAATGCATATCTACCTTGATTAAAAAACTGGCTTATTTCCAATAAATTTAATTTTGCATTACTAAATAACGTATATGAATCAATTAAATAATGATCAATTTTAGTATAATCCGAAGTCTCTATAACTTTAATTATGCCTTCCAAACTATTCTTAACAAAATGCTCTATTGCCTCTTTTGTCACTTTATCGCCAAATTGTTTTAACAAGGTCTGTGACCAATATTCAACAATTTCGCTAAAATATTTTTTTAGTATTCTTAAAATTATACTTTTCATCTGCTAAAAAATACCTTGGCAATATCAATTAATAATGAAGGTTTATTAAACAAAGCTGTTTTAAATAAATTACCCAAAGTCCTTTCATTCAAGGGTACTTTATTAAATGCTTTGGCAATATCATTAAACTTATCGTCATCAAAGTTATAAATTCCCTCTTTAATCCTATCAAAAATTTCATGCCTTTTGCCCAATCTGTCGTTCCAGGCTTTATCATATGTTAAGATATTATCTAAATTATTTGCTTCCAGAGAGTCCGCTATAATCGTACCGGCAATTTTACCCCCAATCATACCGCTAATTATTCCGCCGCCTGAAAGAGGATTAACTTGGTGTGCCGCATCTCCTACTAGTACTAAACCGGGTCTCGATATTTTTTTATGGGTTATTGCGCATGGAACTCCGCCGGCAATTTTTGTTAGAATCGAAACATTGGGATAATAATTATTCAAAAAGTCTTCTAAATACTTCTGGGCACTTCTTTTTTTTCCGATAGAACCACTTACACCTAAACCAATATTTGCGCTTCTGTTCCCTTTGGGAAATATCCAAAGATATCCGTGCGGAGCAAACATACTTCCTAAATAAAAATAACAAGCGTTTTGATCTATATCAATATTACCAACCGTAACTTGTACACATGATTCCATATCTCTAAAATCAGTATAAGTATTCAACCCTGCCCAGCGACCTACTCTACTTTCAACTCCGTCTGCGCCAACAATAACTTTTGCATTAACTTGTTTTAAAATTCCGTCATGTTCAAATTTTACACCGCTAACTTTATTATCTTCAAATAATAATCCGTTAACATAAGCTCTGGTTAAAATTTGTGCCCCTGCATTACTAGCAATTCGAGCAAGTTCATAATCAAAAATACGTCTTTCTAAAACAAGACCTTCTTCTTCCAAAGGTAAAATCACTTCGGAATTATTAGGTGCATTCATTGAAAATTTAGTTATATGAGCAGCAATAAATTTTTCATCGGGCTCTAAAAATTCTTTTACTCCTGCAACGCTAACTGCTTCACCGCATCTAACAGGATATCCCACATCTCTATCT
>JAEXOD010000024.1 GCA_023447335.1 Bacteroidota bacterium | reverse complement strand
ACCCCTTCTTTTGAAGCGATGCTTAAAACAAGAGGAGAATAAAAAGAATTTGAGCTAGCCAACTCATCTTTATTGATTTTTACTGCTTCACTTTTTTCAATACTTTTTTCTATTGTCGTTACTTCTTGTTTTACTTCGGTTTGCTTAGAAGAAGTTGATTTTACAATACCTGTACTTGTAGTAATTTTAGCAACAGCTACTCCGACCGGAACAACTGAATTTTCAGCATATAATATTTCAGAAAGTATCCCTTCAACCGGCGAAGGCACTTCGGTATCAACTTTATCTGTGCTTATTTCAAAAATTATTTCATCTCTTTTAACAGAATCACCTATTTTTTTATGCCATTTAATTATTGTACCTTCCATAATGGATTCGCCCATTTTTGGCATAGGAATGTCTATAACTTCTCCCCCTACTTGAGCAGTGGATGGGGTTTCCTTAACCTCTTCAACAATTTTAACCTGTGAAGGTTCTGTCTCAAGAATTGCTACTACTGTTCCTACTTCAACAGTTTCTTGTTCAAATACTTTTATATCTGCCAAAATTCCTTCATCGGGACTCGGAATTTCTGTATCAACTTTATCTGTGCTTATCTCAAAAATTATTTCGTCTTTCTTAACAATATCACCTTTCTTTTTATGCCATTTAATCAATGTACCTTCGCTAATACTTTCTCCCATTTTTGGCATTACTATTTCTACTTTCATCACAAACTCCTAAAAATACATTAGTAATTTAATAAATTTTTTAATTCTGTGTAAATACGTTCACGATTTGGTAAAACAACGTTTTCCAAATTTGGGTGATAAGGTATTGGCGTATCTTTTGCTGCAATCCTTTTAATCGGACCGTCTAAGTATTCAAAAGCAAATTCGGCAATCTTTGCTGCAATTTCGGCACCAAAACCACCTGTCAACGTATCCTCGTGAATTACTACAGCCTTACCGGTCTTTTTTACAGAATTAAATATGGTCTCGGTATCCAGCGGAGATATTGTTCTTATATCAATAATTTCTATACTATATCCTTCATCTTCAAGTTTTTTTATGGCAAAATTTGTTTCGTGAACCATAGCACCATAAGTAATAACAGATAAATCATTCCCTTGTTTTAATATATTTGCCTTTCCAAACGGAATTAAATACTCTGCATCCGGTTCAGGGGATACTGCATAACTTTGCCTATATAATCCTTTATGCTCTAAAAATAAGACGGGATCATTTAATCTTAATGCGGTTTTTAGTAAACCTTTTGCATCAGCTGCATTACTTGGATAAGCAATTAACAACCCAGGCATATGAGCAAAAAAGGCTTCAATATTCTGACTATGGTATAAACCACCGTGAATATAACCGCCTATTGCAACTCTAATAACCATAGGAGCTTCAAATAGATTGTTAGAACGATATCTGTACATTACTAATTCATCTCTTATTTGCATAAAAGCAGGATATATGTAATCTCCAAATTGTATTTCTACGCATGGTTTCAATCCTGCCAAAGCCATTCCGATACCCACTCCAGCAATACTTGCTTCTGCCAAAGGAGAATTAAACACTCTATCATTACCAAATTGAGTGGAAAGCCCTTTTGTACTGGTAAAAACTCCCCCTTTTCCGTCTGCAACGTCTTCACCGAATAAATAAATTTTTTCGTTCCGTTCCATTTCTTCACGTAAAGCATGATTAACGGCATCTACCAAAACAACCGGTTTGCCCACATGTTCGTTTTTACCGTAAATTAATTTATCTTTTTTCCCGCTTTCGTCATAAACAAATAATTCTGCCGTTTCCGCTTTTGGTTCGGGTTCTTTTAATGCCCAATCTGCTGCCTCATTAACTCTATTATTAACTTCTTTTTTAAGTTCTTCATAAGCAAGTTCAGTCAATACTCCTTTTTTAATAAGTAAGTTTGCAAAATACTCAATAGGATCTTTTTTCAAATCTTCCTTTAAAGATTCTTCATCTCTGTACTTCTTTTGGTCATCCGAAGACGAATGAGAAAATAATCTAACAACTTTGGCTTCAATTAAAACAGGACCCTTTCCTTGTCTTGCGTATTTTACTGCAGTAGCAGCAGTTGCATTTACTGCTAAAAAGTCTGTTCCGTCAACTGTTAAACGTAATAAATTATCATACCCCTTCATCATTTCAACAATAGACGAGTTTTTGCCTCCCGTTTGATTTTGAACAGGAACGGAAATTGCCCATTTATTATTTTGAATTACAAAAATAACCGGTAATTTTTCTCTTGCAGCCCAGTTTACTGCCTCATGAAATTCACCTTGACTAGTGGTTCCTTCACCGCTACTAACATAAACAACGGCATTTTTACCGGTTCTTTTAGCCGCTAAAGCTGCACCCACAGCTTGTAAAAATTGAGTACCGGTAGGACTTGATTGTGTTGGTACGTTTAGTTCTTTACTTGCCCAATGACACGGCATTTGTCTGCCCCCTGTCATTAAATCTGTTTCCTTCGCTAAGGCTTGTAAAAACACTTCTTCGGGTTTTGTTCCTAATGCAAGCATAAAAGCCATATCACGATAATATGGAAATCCCCAATCTAGTTTCGGAGTAAGATTTAAGCCAAATGCTATTTGCGTTGCTTCGTGCCCTGCTCCGGCTATATGAAAAAATGCTTTTCCCTGTTTTATTAAATTCATTATTTTATTATCTATTTGCCTTGAAAGATACATTAATTTTAAGGCATTCATTAACTCTTTTTTAGTTAAACCGCCAAAACGATCAGTTTTACCGGTTGGACCTTTTTCAGATTTATTTTCTTGCATTTTTATTTCTTGTTCCATGTTACCCCTTATTTCTAAGTTTTATAAGTATTCAACTGAGCTTACGATACTAACTTTGTTGTAATCAAATTGTTTAATAAATACTTCTAAAATTTTTCTTTTAACTTCATTAATGTCTTGTCTATATCCTAATTCTCGTTCAAGTGATGTTACTTCTTTATCTCTAATACCGCAAGGTATTATTCCGTTAAATAGGTTTAAATCTGTATTTATATTAAATGCAAAACCGTGCATAGTAACCCATCGACTAATTTTAACTCCGATTGCAGAAATTTTACGTTCGCCTATCCAAACACCGGTATATTTCTCTTTTCTACCGGCTTTAATACCATAAAAGTCTAAAACCTTAATTATTGTTTCTTCAATATTCCTTAGGTATAAGTGTGTATCTTGTTTCCAATTTTTTAAGTCTATTATTGGGTATCCAACTATTTGACCCGGACCGTGATAAGTTATATCCCCGCCCCTATCAATTTCAAAAACCGAAATTCCCTGTTTTTGAAGGAAATCTTCGCTACCGATTAAATTATGTTTATCGGCAGTTTTTCCTAAAGTATAAGTATTTGGATGCTCTAACATAAAAAACGTATCATCGGTATCACCAATAACACGTTTATCGAATACTTGTTTTTGTAACTCCCACGCTTTAGCGTAATCAACAAGTCCTAAATCTGAATAAATTAAGTTTTTAGATGTGTATTGATTCACCGACTGCATTGGCTGCTGCTTCCATAATTGATTCTGATAAAGTTGGATGTGCGTGCATAGTTTTAATAATTGCTTCCGGGGTAGCTTCTAATGATTTTGCCAACCCCAATTCGGCAATCATTTCTGTAGCTTCTGAACCAATAATATGAGCCCCTAAAAGTTCACCGTATTTTGCATCGAATATTAACTTAACAAATCCTTCTCTTTCACCAATGGCAAATGCTTTTCCGCTTGCCATAAACGGAAATTTTCCTATTTTAAGTTCATACCCCTTCTCTTTGGCTTTTTGCTCCGTTAAACCTACACTTGCAACTTGAGGTTGACAATAAGTACAACCGGGGATATTGTTATAATCCACTTTTGTTGTATGCAATCCTTTAATTTTTTCTACGCAAGTTATACCTTCCGCACTAGCAACGTGAGCAAGCCAAGGAGCTCCGATTACATCGCCTATTGCGTATATTCCTTTTACGTTTGTAGAATAATCCTCCCTATTAACCACAATAGAGTTTTTATATGTTTCTACTCCAACTTGTTCTAATCCGATATTCTCAATATTTCCGATTACACCAATCGCACTTAAAACTTTTTCTGCCTTTAATACTTTTAATTCGCCATCTTTTTCAATTGTAACATTTACTTCGTTATTAATTACTTCTGCGCTAATAACCTTTGTAGAAGTAAATATCTCAATTCCGCGTTTTTTAAAACTTTTAGCTAAAGTTTCACTAACTTCTTTATCTTCAACCGGTAATATTTGGTCTAACATTTCAATAACCGTTACTTTAGTACCTAATACTGAATAAAAATATGCAAATTCTATTCCGATTGCACCGGCACCTACAACAATTAATTCTTTAGGTAAATTTTCTAAAGTCATTGCTTCACTGCTTGTAATGATGTATTTTCTATCAACAGGGATATTTTGTAAAAACCTCGGTCTTGCACCCGTTGCAATAATAATATTGTTTGCAAATACTTCTTCGGTTTTACCGCCATCAAAAGTTACTTCCAACTTATTATTGGATAATAACTTACCAAACCCCCTAATTCTTTCGACTTTATTTTTTTTAATCAATAACTCAACATTTTTACTAATCTTTTCTGCTATTCCTCTGCTTCTTTTAATAATTTTGGAAAAATCAAAACTTAACCCTTCTACTTTCAATCCAAATTCATCAGCATGATTTTTTAAATTATCGTAATGCTCAGCATTTTTTAGCAAAGATTTTGTAGGGATACATCCCCAGTTTAAGCAAATTCCGCCTAAATTATCTTTATCAATAATAACAGTTTTAAAGCCTAATTGTGCAGCTCTTATTGCAGCAACGTAACCCCCGGGTCCACCGCCTAAAACTGCAATATCAAATTGTTTAGCCATAATAATCCTTTTTTATAAGTTAATAATAAAGTAACTAGAAAAAAGCCTTTAAAGTTTAATAAATTAAGACAAAACTATTAAAACTACTCCCAAAAACATAATAAAAGCCCCTAGCAACCTTTCTTTAATTCCTTCTTCTTTTAAAAAATAATACCCGAAAAATACAGAAATTAACCCGCTAAGACGTTTAAGTGCAATAACATAGGCAACTAAGGTTAATGAAAGTGCTACCATATGAAAAATAAACGAACTTACTGCAAGTGTGCTTATTACCAATAAATTTTTCTTGTTTTCAAAAATCACATTTTTATTAAATTTCTTTTGCAGTACTAAAAGAATAGTCATTAAACTAAAAACAACAATATTTATAAAAATCAAATGTTGATAAACCGAAGAACTTTTTATTGATATTTTGTCAAAATTTGCAGAAATACTCCAAATAAAGGAGACAAATAACATATATCGAGTCCCTTTATTTCGAATTAAAGATTTAAACGGTGAAAATATTCCGTTCTTAATTGATTTAAAATTCAATAAATAAGAACCCGTAACTATAAAAATTATGCCTATTAGACCGTAAGTATTCGGAAACTCGCCTATCAACAAAGGAGACGTTACTAACATAAACAAAGGGGTAAAACTTAACATAGGCATCACAGAGGATATATTTCCGTATGCTAAAGCTTTATTATAAAATATAGTGGCAGTTAAATTTATAATACCCGAAATTATCACTGCTTGCCAAAACTGTAAACTAAATTTTAATTCAATAAAAAAGACACCGGGTACAAATAAGAAAAACGGTAAAAAATAATTAAACCATGCAATAACCATTGGGTCAACTTTTTCACTTGTTTTTTTGCTGATTAGGCTTCGTATAGCTTCGCTTAACGGATTCAATAGAGCAAATAATATCCACATATCACATATTTCTTTTTTTTATAAATATAATTAATACAATTGTTTATGCTAAAATAATCAATTTTAGCTAATTAAAAATTCTGCTAATCAAACTTTCTTATAATTCCTCACTTGTTTTTAATTATAAATTTCAATATTTTCTAAATTAAATAAAAACTTGCAAAGAGAAAAATATGAGCATAAATTTTAATTTATGTCAAGAGTTTATTGATAACATACCTTTTGGTATTTATTCTTTAGACTTTGAGGGAAATTTGTTGTTTGTAAACGATTATATTCTGAAGTTTTTAGAAATCAACACTCTTGAAAAAAAAAGTTTAATCCCTACTGATTTTATTCTAGAAAAAATTAAAACCGGATTACATTCTGACTGCATAGAAACAGAATTTACAAGCCCAACAAGTATATTTATTAGAAACTCCTGGAAAATAGTAAAACTTGGAGATTCAACCATAATTCAAGGGACAATTCAAGACGTAACTGAATATAAATTAAACCGTTTACGTTTAGAACAAAGCGAAAATAAATTCCGAGAATTGTTTAATTCAATGGCTCAAGGAGTAGTATATCAAAATAAAGACGGAATTGTTTTTGACGCAAATCCTGCTGCATTAAGAATTCTGGGACTCTCTTTGGATCAATTGCAAGGCAAAACATCAAAAGATCCGCAATGGAAAGCAATACATGAAGACGGCTCTGAATATTACGGAGAGGATCATCCGGCAATGTATAGCTTGAGAACCGGCAAACCACTTTATGGGGCATTGATGGGAATACATAATCCGTCCAAAAAAGGAAAAGTATGGATTTTAGTTAGTTCAACACCTAGGTTATTTAATTCAGATGGGAAGCCTGAAGAAGTTTTTGTAACATTCGAAGATATAACTGATCTTAGAAATTGGCAAATTGCTTTAGTTAGAAGTGAAGAAAGGTATAGAAAGCTACTTAATTCGGCAACTGACTTAATTTTTCTTAAAGATAGCAATTATAGATATCTAATGATTAATACTGCATATGAGGAATTTTTAGGTATTAGCGAAAATGAAGTAATAGGAAGGAGTGATTTTGAATTATTACCAAATGATATTGCAAACAATTGTTATAAATCTGATCAAAAAGCTTTAAGCAGCGGCTCAATAGTAATTACCTATGAATCTGTATTTGATAAAATTTATGAAACACAAAAATTCAGCGTAAAATTATCTGATACAGAGGTTGGTATTGGAGGTATTATCAAAGATGTAACAGAATTATATAAGAATCAAAAAACAATCAAGGAAAACGAAGAAAAATATAGATTATTGGTTGAAAACCAGAGTGATTTAATAGTAAAAGTTGACAAAGAAGGAAGATTTCTTTTTGTATCTCCTTCCTATTGCAAAATGTTCGGTAAAAGCGAAAACGAACTTTTAGGTAATAGATTTATCCCTCTTGTTCATCCTGAGGATAGGGATATTACGTTAAAAACTATGGAGAAATTATATTCTCCCCCTTATTCGTGTTATTTAGAACAACGTGCATTAACAGTTAACGGTTGGAAGTGGTTAGGTTGGATTGATAAAGCTATAACCGATATTCACGGAAATGTTATTGAAATAATCGGCACAGGTAGAGATATTACAGATAAGAAATATTTTGAGCTAGAATTAAACAAAGCTAAAGAATTTGCAGAACAAAGCAATAAAATTAAATCAGAATTCTTAGCAGAAATGTCTCATGAAATTCGTTCTCCGCTACAATCTGTAATTAATTGTAGTAACCTTATTCATAATAGTTTTCCGAAGAATGGGGATAAAGAGATTGAAGAATTGTTCAGCGTGATTAACACTGCAGGTGAAAGAATTATTAACACTATAAATAGTATTCTTAACATGTCTGAACTTACTTTAGGAATATACAAACCTTCATTTAGAGATGTAGATATCAAAAAAGAAATAATCGATGTTATTCTTCCTGCTTATCGGCTTATGGCAAAAAACAAAGGTTTAATTCTTAGTATAGAATATGCCTGCAAAAAATGTATTTATTATTGCGATAGTTATAGCACTACTCAAATAATAACAAATTTATTGGATAATGCAATTAAATACACTCAGAAAGGAAATATTTATATAACATTTTTTGAAAATAAGCAAAAGAAATGTATTTCAATTAAGGATACGGGAATAGGTATTCCGTCTAGTTTTTTACCAAATCTTTTTGACGCTTACTCAAGAGAAAATATTCAATACATTAAAAATTTTGAAGGAAACGGGCTCGGTCTTTCTTTGGTTAAAGAGTATTGTAAGATTAACGATGCAACTATTGAAGTAGAAAGTGAAGTAGGAAAAGGGACTACATTCACAATAATTTTTAATAATTAAATTCTTCTTTTTTTGTTGGGAATTAAATTTAAATTAATTAATTTAAATAATTCACTAACATAAAAAAGGATTTAATTATGGAAAAATCGTTAGCCAGACAAATTGCAGAATTTGCAGTTAATCTTAAATATGAAGACTTACCTGAAAATGTAGTATTTGAAGTTAAACGTTATTTATACGATTCGGTAGGATGTGCATACGGTGCGTACAAAACAAAAGATGTTAATATTCTAAGAGATATTTACTTAGAGATGGGGGGCAAAGAAGAAGCTACCTTAATTGGATTTGGAGACAAAATACCTGCAGTTAATGCCACATTGGTTAATTCTTTAGCAATAAGAGCATTGGATTTTAACGATATCTATTGGAAAGAGGATCCATCACATCCGTCTGATATAATTCCTGCTGCACTTTCAATTGGTGAATTAATGGATTTACCAATGAAAGATGTTATTACTGCAATTGTATTAGCTTATGAATTTGAACAAAGGTTATGCGAGTTTGCAACACCGGGAGTTCGTGAAAGGAAATGGCATCATGCAACTTTAACACAATTTGTTTCACCGATAGTTGCAGGTAAATTATTAGGATTAACAGTTGATCAGATGGTTAACGCAATAGGAATTAACGGTTCACATAATCATACAATTGGTTGCCCTACCGCAGGTAAACTTACAATGATGAAAAACACAGTTGACCCTATGGCAGTTCAATCCGGTGTTTTTGCTGCTCTTATGGCAAAAAAAGGATACACAGGTACTGAAGCAGTTTTTGAAGGCAAAGAAGGTTTCATGGATGTATTTTTAGGATGGGATGTTCCGTCTCAATCAGTTAAAGAAATTACCGTAAATAAACACTCCTTAAGTTGGGATATTGAAAAATTAGTCGGTAATTTGGGAAAAAACTATAAAATTCTTGAATGTAGCATGAAAGCTTTCCCGACCGAGGCTCTTACACATACTCATATCACTGCAACCTTAAAAGTAATGATAAAAAATAATTTGAATTACGACCAAATTGATACTGTTACAATAACTACAATTGCTCGAGCATGCGATATTCTTTTTGACCAACACAAATACCATCCTGAAAGCAGAGAAACAGCAGACCACTCTTTACCATATTGCATCGCTGCGGCTATTGTTGATAAAAAGATAACAACTCAATCATTTTCTGATGAAAAACTTAACGACCCAAGAATTCGTGAAGTTATAATGAAAATTAAAGGTGAAGCTTCAATTGAATTTGAAAAAATGTTTCCGGCAAAACAACCTTCAAAAGTTGTAATCAAAACAACCGACGGTCATGAATTCTCGGAATATTTAGAATATCCAAAAGGGGACCCTAGAGAACCAATGACGTTAGAAGATCTCCAGAATAAATTTAACGCTTTATCTTCTGACCTTCTTTCAAGTGAAAGACAAAATGAAATTAAAGATGTAATATTTAACTGCGAAACTTTTAGTACAAAAGAATTTATGAATAAATTAATTATTTAACAACTTTTGAGAAACAGATGTTATCCGAATTTACACAATCATCAGCCGGAAAAAGGGGAAAAGATGTAAGAAGCGATTGTTATATTGAGCTGATACTTAAAAAATCCGGCGGTATTAATATTAACCTAAAAAGTAAAGTCAAAGTGCTTTACGGAAATTCAATTCCTGAATTAATTTCTGACATGTGCAAATTTTTTGATTTTGAACATGCCGAGATAAATATAGAAGATAACGGAGCATTACCTTTTGTAATTGCGGCACGGTTTGAATGTGCGGTTAAAAGACTTGCTCCCGATATCACGAAAGAATACTTGCTCCCAACATTAAAAAAAATAACGGGAGCAACAAAAAAAGATGATTTAAGACGGAGTAGGTTATACTTGCCCGGTAACGAACCTAAATTTTTTATAAATGCAGGGTTACATGCTCCTGACGGAATTATACTTGATTTGGAAGATAGTGTAGCATATTCTGAAAAAGATGCAGCTCAATTGTTAGTCAGAAATTCATTAAGAGCCGTTGATTTTTACGGTGCTGAAAGAATGGTACGCATTAATCAAATTCCAAAAGGTATTGATGATCTAAAATACATTATACCGCATAATGTGAATTGTGTATTAATCCCAAAATGCGAAACTGCGGAGCAAGTAATTGCGGTTAATGATGAAATTATTAGATTAAAAAAGACATTTAAAGTTAAAGGTGAAACTTGGTTAATGCCGATAATAGAAAGTGCATTAGGCGTTATTAATGCCTACCACATTGCTGCGGCAAGTCCAAACGTCTGCTCTTTGGCTATGGGGCTAGAAGACTATACTGCAGATATAGGAGCACAGAGAACTATTGACGGAACAGAAAGTTTTTATGCCAGAACAGCCGTTATAAACGCAGCAAAAGCAGCCGGAGTTCAAGCGATTGATACCGTATTTTCTGATGTCGGAGATATGGAAAATTTGAGAAAGAATGTAATTGAAGCTAAAGCTTTAGGTTTTGAAGGTAAAGGTTGTATTCATCCAAGACAAGTAAAAGTGGTTCACGATGCGTTTGCTCCTACTCCTAACGAAATTGACAAAGCCAAAAAGATATTTATTGCTTACCAGCAAGCAGAGAAAATGGGTTTGGGAGTTGTTTCTTTAGGTAGTAAAATGATTGATGCACCGGTTGTAAAACGTGCTTTACGAACAATTAATTTGGCAATTAAAAACAAATTGCTTCCGGAAAACTGGCAGGATATGCTATAATTTAGTTTAATTAAATTTGAGTAAATTATGAAAATGATTAAAAATGCAGCCGGTAGATTAATACCGGAGATAGCTAATGGAGTTAAACAAATTCCTTATATGGGAATCGGGAAATATATTCCGAAAGGATACAAGGCAAAACCGCAAATTCGTAGTTGCGCTAATTATCCTATGGATGGAAATAAAATTGTAGCAAGCTTAAAAGAAGCATTAATAAAAGCCGGAATTAAAGACGGCATGACAATATCCACACATCACCATCTTCGTAATGGTGACGTGCTGACTAATTTCCTTTTTGATACAATTAAAGAAATGGGGATAAAGAATATTAGGTGGTTTCCTAGTGCAAGTTTTCCTTGCCACGAGCACTTAATCCCCTACCTTGAAGACGGAACAATACAT
>JAEXOD010000157.1 GCA_023447335.1 Bacteroidota bacterium | reverse complement strand
CTATTGAGTTTACAATTCCCAAGGAAGGAAATGTTGAAATAAGTATATTCAATATACTCGGACAAAAAATAGCAAACCCTATTAATGAAAATATGATATCCGGCAAGCATAGCTTTAGTTGGGATGCAAATAATCTATCATCCGGACTTTATATCTTGATGTTAAATTATAATAATTTACAAATTTCGAAGAAAATTATTTTGCAAAAATAGTTTAAATTTCGATGCTGCTAAGAGTATTTGTAATTCTAAATTAAAATTAGAGTTTTCAAGTTCTTCTATGTCCAAAACTTAAAAATGAAGATTAATTTGCTAATTTTAACAATATACAATATTTTATTTTCAAAGCATGCAAATCATTCTAAAATTTTAATCTAAATATTATAAATTATAAGGCAATTAATTATCTATCAAAATTATGCATTATTTTTTTGATATTAAGTAGATTTCTGAATAATTATCCTATTTTAAATATTTTGTTCATTAAATATTGTTTAACGTAATAAAAAGTGAAAAAATATATGAAATATTTGCCGAAAAAATTAATTAAAAACAGTATAAAAAATTTGAATTATTGATATTGATTAAGTATTTTAAAGCATATTTTAATAAAATGTAGAGTAACTATGAGAATAGGAATACCAAAAGAAACTGTATTGGAAGAAAAGAGGGTTGCACTTGCACCGGCAGGGGTAGATCAACTTGTTAAATCCGGACATACCGTCTTTATCGAAACAGGTGCAGGCAATACAAGTCATTTTTCCGATGATGAGTATCGCAAAGTAGGAGCGACAATAGTTTATACTGCAGATGAAGTATTTCAACGTAGCGAATTATTAGCAAAAGTTGCTCCACTTTCAGAAAAAGAAGTTGAAATGATTCAAGAAGATCAGATTTTGTTTTCGTTTTTACGATTAACGGCAACAAGACAAAGAATTATTGATACTCTTGTATCTAAAAGAGTAAATGTAATAGGTTATGAATTAATTGAAAAAGATAATCAACTTCCTATTTTACATAGTATGAGTGAAATTGCCGGTCAGTTGTCTATACATGTTGCTGAAAGATATTTATGTACGGATATTCCGAATACGCGCGGAGTTTTGCTGGGAGGTATTGCCGGCGTAGCTCCTGCTGCAGTAGTAATAATAGGTGCAGGTGTTGTTGGTTTTAATGCAGCGCGAGTAGCTATCGGAAAAGGAGCTCATGTTATAGTTCTTGATAATGATATCAGAAAATTACGTTTGATAGAAAACGAGTTTAATAAAAGTATTACAACAGTAGTTGCTAATCCTTATACTATTGCGAGAGGAGTTAAATACGCTGATGTATTAATTGGCGCAATTCAAGTAAAAGGATTAAAATCACCGCATGTTGTATCAGAAGAAATGGTTAAAACAATGAAACCGGGTTCGGTTATAGTAGATGTTACAATAGATCAAGGCGGGTGTATTGAAACAAGCAGACCTACAACCCATAGTGATCCCATTTTTATTCAACATAATGTAATTCATTATTGTGTACCAAATATGCCGGCAATGGTTGCAAGGTCTGCAACATACGGATTAAATAACTCCTCAATCGATTATATTCTAAAAATTGCTGATAACGGATTAACAAACTCATTGTTGGAAGATGTAGGATTATCTCGTGGTGTTTGTTTGTATAACGGAAATTGCACTAATGAATTATTAGCTGCAACATTTAATTTAGAGTATAGAAGACTCCATATTTTTTCAACAAATTAGAGCGAGATATGACAGCCGAAGAAACAAATATAAAAATATCAAATTTAGCACCTTGGGTTAGAAAATATCGTGAAAAGGTAATTTCTGCAGATGAAGCAGCGAAATTTATTAAATCAGATGATAAAATAATAATTCAACCCGGTTGTGCTGCACCGCTTGAGCTTATTAGAGCAATGGTTCGTAGAAAAGATGAACTAGAAAATGTTGAGATTTATCATATTTTGATAGTGGGGGATTTACCATATCTTAAACCCGGAATGGAAAAGCATTTTAAGCACAAGGCTTTTTTTATTGGCGGAAATGCAAGAAAGGCAATTAATGAAGGAAGGGCGGAATTTATTCCTATTTTCCTTTCGGAAGTTACTATGTTATTTAAACGTGGTGTAATTCAAGCAGATATTGCCATGGTTAACGTTAGCCCACCGGATGAACACGGATTTTGTAGTTACGGTATTGATGTGGGGAATATAAAGACTCCTGCCGAAAAAGCTAAATTAGTAATTGCTCAAGTAAATAAAAAAATGCCGAGAGGATTAGGGAATAGTTTTATTCATGTAAATAAAATTGATTACATTGTTGAGCATGACGAAGAATTAATGGAACTTCCTCAAGTTGATCCGGATACTACACCCCAAATGTTAGCTGCTTATAATAAAATTGGCGAACATGTTGCCGGATTAATAGAAGATGGATGCACTTTACAAATGGGGATTGGTGCAATACCTGATAATGTGTTAAAATATCTAAAAAACCATAAAGATTTGGGTGTACATACCGAAATGTTTTCTGACGGAATGATCGAACTTGTTGAAAGCGGAGTTATTAACGGAGAGAGAAAAACAATTCATCAAGGTAAAATAATTGCTGGTTTTGTTTTAGGAACTAGAAAATCGTACGACTTTTTGGACAATAATCCGATCTTTGAATTTCATCCTCAGGAGTATGTTAATGATCCTTTTGTTGTATCTCAAAACTATAAAATGACTGCAATAAACTCTGCAATCGAAGTAGATTTAACGGGACAAGTATGTAGCGATTCTATCGGGACGCGCTTTTTTAGCGGTATTGGCGGGCAGGTAGATTTTGTAAGGGGTGCTGCACGCAGTGAAGGCGGAAAACCGATTATTGCATTACCTTCTACTACAAAAGATGAAGCAATATCAAGAATTTCTATGATGTTAAAGCCGGGAGCTGGTGTTGTTACTTCACGAGGAGATGTACATTACGTTGTTACAGAATACGGAGTAGCTTACTTATTTGGAAAATCAATAAAGGAAAGAGCAAAAGCTTTAATTAATATAGCACATCCTAAATTTAGAGATGAATTAACTAAATATGCTGAAGAAACCTTTAAGATTTAATTATGGTTGCAATTATCGGCGATATTCACGGTTGTTACTATACTTTAATTGATATTTATAATTTAATAAAAAAGAAGTATCCTAAAGTAAAAATTTTAACTGTCGGTGACCTAGTTGATAGGGGAAAGCATAGTTTTGAAACAGTGAATTTTATCCAAAACGAAAGGATTTTATTTACTCCCGGTAATCATGATTACATGTTTGTTGCTTATTTTAAAGAACCGGGCAGTGCATTTGCCCGGTCCTGGATGTTTAACGGATATGACGCTACGTTAAAATCTTATGAAAAGCATTCAGGACAATTAAACAATCATCTGCGTTTTTTACGCTCGGCACCGCTATTTTTTAATTTGCCTGATTGTTTTATTTCGCATGCAGGAATTTCTCATGAATATAATAAATTTATTTCCGGAAATTTTGATAGAGATATCAACTTATTGGAAGGGATAATATATGAGGATTATAAGTATGATCACGGAATTTTATGGACAAGAGAAGAATTGGTAAATATAGGTAGATTACAGGTAGTCGGACATACTAAATACGATGTTGTTACATATGATCCTAATGCTAATGTATTATATATAGATACGGGTGCTTGTATGGGTTATAAATTAAGTGCGGTTATTATTGATAAAGAAGAAGTGATAGATATACTGGATGTAAAAACAAATGCCCTTGATATTGATACTTTTATGTATTAATTTTTGTTTGGCTATTGAATTTATTAATTTATTTAGATAACTTTCAAAATTAAATTCGGAGGTTTTATAAGAAAATAATTATACCGTCTTATAATTTAATTTTTAGGTAGCACTATCAATACTCTATTG
>JAEXOD010000143.1 GCA_023447335.1 Bacteroidota bacterium | reverse complement strand
CATCAGTTTTTATCCCTGTATTTCGATCTAATAAATCAGTTTTTTGGAAAGGACTAATCGGTTTGTAGTTCAATAAAGTAACTTTTTCCTTTGCTCTACTTAATCCAGAATAAAGCCAACGAAAATGATTTTCATTCATTGTGTTATTTTTTTCAACATTAAATAAAATCTCCTTCCACTTATATGACATCGCCTTATGAACTGTCATAGCCCATCCAAATCTTAACATAGCACAATTTTTAAACTTGTAATATTCGGTTGAGGGGTCCCTACTCATAACTGATTTAATATTGGTTATGTATCTTTTTTTAGCAAATTTCAACAACGACTTCTGTTCTTTAATCTTCTCTCCCAATACAGTTTTAACTTTTTCATCATTATCAACCCTCATCTTGAGCGTCATGATTTCTTGCTCAAGAGAATAATATTTTACTCCAGTAATGAGTTCTGAATATTCATATGACTCTTCAAAAGGATACTTTTTTAAATGTTCGGCGATAAGTGTATTCAGAAGTATTTTATAAGCATTATTTTCATTGGGTGATAATTGAGCTTTTGGATTTAATCTATAATTCTCAAAACTTAAAATCTTGACTTGCTTTTTTGTATCATCTATTAGGATTTCTAACTCTCTAAATGTTAATATTATTGATTCTTGACTCTTTTTAATTTTTATTGTTTTTTGAATTGAGTTGTTTTTAATTTCAATAATTGTAGCGAATTGCCCGTTAGATATTTTAGTAGGCACAGAAAAAGGATCATTTAGATCTTCAAGTGAAAAATTATTATTGATTAATACGAGATCACCTACTGCAATATCTTTCCCGTTTTTAATTATTGACTCCTTAATCAGATAGTTTATTTTTTGAGCCTCCTCATTGCTGTAGCAAAGCAAATGACATTCATTTTTTTTATTCACCATCGAAGATATTGTTCTTTGTATTTCACCTTTAGGTAAAATACAAATTCTATCGCTTTCCTCAAAGTCAAGCGAATTATAATTTTTTTCTCTAATATTCTTGACACAGAGCAAAGAAGCTTTATTAATCGGAGAAAAATCAGGTTTATCATTCAATTCAAACGCTCGTGACTGTAAATTATATTTTTTTTCTAAATATATAGGATTTAATGGCGATTCAGAAGAAGTGCCAACACCTAACTGGAAAAGATCACCAATAAATATTATTTTTCTTTTTGTATTCATTGGTTCTGTAAAACCTAAAAAATCCTTCAACAAATGACCTGTACCAAAAATCATGTCAAATGATTGATTGAATGTATCGGAAACAAGATGTGCTTCATCTACAATGAATAATGCGTTGTCAGAGTTATCACAAACTTTTAACGGAATTTCTTCAATTTGTAATTCTTCTAAATATATATCTTCTTCATTACTTTCATTATTTTTATTCTCGTCGTCATAAGCTACTTCTTGTTTATTATTCTTTGAACCACCATAGATATAAGAATAGATACTATTTGCATTTTCTAAACAACTTAAAGAAAGCAAATTTTTAGCTACACGATTAGACGATGCAAATATTTCGGTTTCTTGTATACCCAGACTGTAGGCAACTTCTTGAATATATGGAATAAGAAAAGATTTTCCACTATTTGTTGTTCCTAGTAGAATAAATATTTGCTCATCAGGACATTCTAAAAATTTTTTAATTTCATTTAATGCCAAATACTGTTCAGGATATAACTTGTTAATATCAACAATCGTTGTTTTATCCTCAAACATTTTCAATTTATCTTCAAATGGCTTATCTTCAAATCTAAAACTTTCAGCTCGAAATACTTCCTTAAATGCAAAATATGATTCTGTTGAAACACTAATATCTTTGTCATAAACATCAATAATATCTAATATTCCTTCTAAAAAACACATTTTATCAAATATAAAAAAGTTTAGGGATTGATTTAATGGAATTTTTCCCTCTAATTCGATTTCTTCTTGAAAACAAACAATCCTAACAGTTTTATTTGGATTGAAAGTATCTGTTGCTTTCATTTTTTTCTGAATATATTTATTATAGACCTCAATAAATCTACTTTTTTGATTTTTTAATTGAATAAACGGATTTATAGAATTCCCACCTTTTATCTGAATTCCATTATAGTTTGTCCAAATCCCCCTTTCAAAATTTTTTTCATCAGGTAATTTAATCCTGCCATCAAAGTTCTTGAAATCGATAATGCATACCACGTTTGTCGTTATTAGCAAAGCATCTATTTGTAATCTCTCATCAACTTTACACGCCGGACTCCCAATTAGTAATCCAGACCAATTTTTGTTCTTAAAAGATTCGTATAAAGACTTGGCAAACTCCCGAAAAAAAATATTTTCATAGTTTTTCGCAAATTTATTCTTTCTAACTTCTAGCATGTAATACCTCTATCTTTTTTTAAGTCAAGCGAAGAGAAAACTATTAAAACTTATTTTAACTATTTCAATACTTGGTGAATCTGAAAACTTTAGTCAATAATTCTTATCTTCTAATAATGATTTACAAATAATGAGCCTATTCTTCTTTTCTAAAATTAACCGAATTAGAGCAAATATTTGGATATCTTGTAATATAAATTTAAAATCAGGCTGTTAAAATTAGTAAATCACGCTCCATACAATACTTTTAGCAACACTTAACTAATATTTGAAAAAATTGAAAAATTAGTCAATATTAAATAACTGATTTATCCTTTAAAATCTATTTGTGATTTTTACTTGACCCTGTCCATAACTTTGTTTATAAGGAACAGAAATCATAAAAAAATCAATAATTCTAATTATAAAATTCAATCCAGTCCATTCAAGTAACATCCCAAAAATCAAAACCAAACTCACTTTTGCCTGTTTAGGTTCCATATCCTACCCCCTGGTCTGGATTGTACCTTAACAGGGTACGGGGAGCTGTTTTTAAGCACCCCCCTATTTCGCATATAAAATTTTTTGGGGGCCCGATTTGTGGCGTCCCCCTTAAGCAAAGTGTACGAGGTGTACAGCGTGTACGCCCTGTACATCATATTTTATCTCAAAAGCACAAGTTTTTTAGTACTTACAAAACTACCTGATTCAAGTTTATATAAATAAATACCACTAGCCAAATTACTTCCGTTAAATTCGACAGTATATAGACCTGCATCTCTGTATTCATCAACTAATACCGCTACTTCTTTACCTAAAACATCATAGACTTTTAATGACACTTTACCCGCACTTGCGATCTGGTAACTGATAATTGTACTAGGGTTAAACGGATTAGGATAATTTTGAAAAAGATTAAAAGAGGCAATTTCAATCTCTGTATTCTTTACTTCGGTTTTAAGTTCTTGTGCAATTTTTAATACAAATAAATTTTTATCATTCGACAGCATACTTATTTCACCAACTGTAAAGATATTCATACTATCATCTGTAAATATATCGAAAGGAAATGTAAACATACTTTCAGGATTATTATATTCGAATTGCCATCTTAATTCTCCTTCCAGACCATATTTTAATATAAAACCTCTACCCATCGAAATTGAATTATGTGCAGACATAGATATATAAACACAATTTGAATCATCAATCGTTAATGAGCTTCCAAAATCATTTATATTATACGGACTATTATATTTCTTTGACCATTTATAATCGCCATTTTCTGAAATTTTCCCTATAGTCATATCCATACCCGCGATACCACCTCCGTATCCACAATATAAAACATTGTTTTGACTATCACATTTTATATCTGTTATCAATCCATCAACTTCTTTCCCCCAAATAAAATCTCCTGTAGGGGTAATTTTTATAATTTTTTGATTTTCATATGCCTTTATAATCAAATTTTTGCTTTTATCTAATATCATTTTATCCATTGTTGAATAATCAAAAATCCTTTGCCAGAGAATTTCACCTTTTCCATCCAATTTATTAACTATAGCTTTAATTTCCGGAAATTCTCCTCCTTGATATGTAGATTTTTCAATTAATGAGTAAATGTTGTTACCATCATTGATGATATCAAGAATGGTATAATCACTTGTATCGTTTTCTATAACTGTACTCCACAACGAAACCCCAGATGGAGAATATTTTGTGATATTAGCACCATTTAAATTATACCCTGCAATAACATTATTATCAGAATCAACTATTATTTTAACACCTTCAGAATATTTAGGAAGTTGATTTAAGAAATCCTTGTGCCAAATCAGTTCTCCACTTTCCGAATATTTTTGAATAATGCAAATTGACGATGAAAGATTAAAGCTCGCTATTCCAATGCAATAGATATTTCTCAAAGAATCCAATGCAATTGAATATGCTTCGTTCCATGAAGATTTATTTGAATTGTAACGAATTGTATATAATAAATCTCCTAGATTTGAATATTTTAAGATAAGTAGCGAATGACCATTAGATTCATTACTGCTTCTACCAGCAATGTAAATGTTTTGTAGGTCATCAAAAACTGACGCATTCATCATATCCAATCCTTGCCCTAAACCATCATAAAATCTTTCCCATTTTAGTTTGGGTTCAAGTTGAGCAAATGTTACATTGAATAATACCATAAAAATAACTACTATTCTCATAATCTTTTCCTTATTTAATTTATTTCACCAGTACCATCTTTTTCAAATCATTAAACACAGGTATTTTTCCCTTACCCGTTACTTCCAATCTATATAAGTATATACCGCTTGCCATATTACTTAAATCTATTTGGGTTTCGTTATATCCTTTGCTTTTGTTTCCTTCAATAATTGTTTTTATTAATTCACCTGATATTGAATAAATCTTGATTCTAACTTCGCTATCATCCTTTAAGCTGTAACTTATTGTTGTACTTGGATTAAAAGGATTTGGGTAATTTTGGTAAAGTGCATATTCGTAATTATCTGTTATGGTAGCTTCATTTACATCGCTTATTGTTACGTTTACTTCTGCACTTGGGTAACTTTGGTTTCCCGTATTATCTTTTGCCGTTACTTTGTAATATACTTTTTGTGTCCCTTTTTCAAGTCTATCGTAAAATAATGTATCGCTTAATATTGCAATTCTTTTTGTACTGTCTAACGTAAAGTTTGGGTTTATATCTTTATAAACGTAATACTCTTTTAAGTCCGCTTCGGTATTCGGTTTCCATGTAAGTATCACTCTATTGGTATCGGGCTCATAAACCGCCTTTAGCTTTTTAACTACTTTCGGAGCTAAATCCTGATATTCGTAACTAATACCACCAGTTCCGCCAAACATTCCAATATCACTCCTCGAACCGTCAACATCCAATATACTTGGGTCGCCCGCATCTATTGCAGGGCTAAATTTTTGCAACCTAAAGTTATCTATTG
>JAEXOD010000116.1 GCA_023447335.1 Bacteroidota bacterium | reverse complement strand
TTTTTATATGTGTATAACTATTACGAATATCACCAATCACTTTATAAACACTAAATTTATCACTTCCGGAATGCAGACTAATTTTATAGTCACCAAAATATTTTGTTATGGCAATATGTTTAATATACTCTTCTCTAAATACATTCAGATCCCCTTTATAGTCTATTCCTTTTTCAAAATCTCCAATAAATCTTGGAGCTAAACCCGTATACTTTACTCCCAAACGATTTAGTTCTTTCGCAAAAAAGAAGTGTTCAAAAGCTGTTGTTACAGATTCGGTTTCATCCACCGAAACTTCTACTTCAAAGCTGTAATTAGGATAAGTATTAATCATATAATCGTATAATTTTTTAATATGGGCAATAGCGTTGCCATATTTAACTACACCTCTTTTAATCATCATTAGGTTAGTATTAATGGTTACATCAAATGGTAATTTATATGCTTTAGAAACATATTCATCAGATAAATCGTCAAAATTAGTAATAAGCCCTTTCCAGTTTATTCCTAAAATAGCTTTATTTAACTCCTCTTCTTCCATAGTATCTGCACTATTATTTACAAATTCACTTGGATCAAATGTAAACATCTTAAACCCGTTAGAAACCATCAAATCAATATCAGCCGTTGTTTTCAAATGGTCTGCATCTGCACCAAATCCAGTTTCCAACCCTTCTTGAAAAACACTCCATACGGCAGCATCCATAACTTCGGCGGGGGTTCTCTTAGTTCTTGTTAATTCACGAATAGATTGTTGAGCCAAAACAGGAATAAAATCTGTTTTTATGACAGCTCGAATATGCGCCGGGTTTGCAACTCCTAATCTGTCACCAAATCCAAATGAATTATCCAAACCTATTGTTTTAGCATTTGTAAAGGGAAAAATCTTTTGTAATGCTATTCTATTAATTGTATTCAGAAAACACTTTTTTATAAATATTTGTTCTGAATTGACTTCAATAATATCACCTTCAAATTTTACGGAAATATCATTATTTGAATCTTCATATAGTAAAATTAAATATTTCTCAAAATTTTCAACAGAAATACAAAATATAACTTCTTTATGCAATTGAATAGATTTAGGATAAATATTTAATATTAAATCAGATGATACTGATATTTCATTTATTTTATTATCTTCTTTTAACATAGAAGCAAATCGATCAAGTATTTTAGTATTTTTCATAGTATATTTTTTTTATAGTTTATAGGCTTTTTTTACTAAATTATATGTTAAATCTTTCGCAATAACCAGTGCTTCATTAATACTAATAATATGTTTTGCAACTAATTCCCCTAAAAAGTTAGAATCCATTCTTCGTGCTAAATCATGCCTTGCAGGAATAGAAACAAATGCTCTAGTATCATCATTAAAACCGACCGTATTATAAAAACCAGCGGTTTCAGTTATATTTTTTCTGTATCTTATCATACCTTCAATACTATCGTGAAACCACCAAGGAGGACCAAGCTTAATTGCCGGGTAATGACCTGCCAAAGGTGCCAACTCTCTTGAGTAAGTTGTTTCATCAAGCGTAAATAATATTACGGTCAAGTCTCTATTTATACCATATTTGTTCAAAAACTCTTTCATGCTATTAGTAAACTCACTTCTAATTGGTATATCGCAACCGGTATCTAAACCAAAACGATTAAAAATGTGAGTATTGTGATTCCTAGAAGCACCTGCATGTATTTGCATGGTTAAACCGTCTTCACAGCTCATCCTAGCCATTTCCATAAGCATATGAGCGGTAAACTGCAATGCATCATCTTCATTAATGTTCCCCTTTAAAGCTTTTTCAAATACAGTCTCAGCCTCAAAATCAGATAATTGGTTAGCATATGCATATAATACACCGTGATCAGTAGAAGTAGCTCCCATCTCCTTAAAAAACATTCTTCGATCTTCAAGTGCTTTTATAAACAGTTTATAACCGGTTATTTCATATCCTACGGAATACTCTAAAGCTTTAATGTTTTCCTTCCAACGAATATTTGCTAGGTCGGTCACACCGTCCGGTCTAAAACAAGGGACGATTTTTTTCCCCCACCCAGATTCTTTAATTTTTTTGTGGTTCTCTAATAAATCACTCGCCGCATCAGTACTTGTTAATACTTCAATATTAAATTTTTCAAAAAGAGCTCGTGGTAAGTACTCTGAATTATTTATTTTTTCTTGTAAACTATCATAAATCTCTTGTGCATTCTCACTGCATGGTTTTTCTTCAATACCAAAAACAACGTTAAATTCATGAGCCAACCAATTTCCGGAAGGGGTGCCGTTAAATAGATAAAAATTATCAGCAAATATTTGCCATATTTTTCTCGGATCTTGCTCAACTTCCGTACCGTCAATAGTAGGAATTCCTAATTCTTCCATTGTGATACCTTGTGAATAAAGCATGCGGTATACGTAATGGTCGGGAGTTAAAAATAATTTTGTGGGATTCGGAAAGGGTCTATTTTCTGCAAACATACTTATATCAACATGTCCGTGAGGACTAACAATAGGCATATCTTTAATTGTTGAATAAATTTCACGAGCATATTTTCTTATTGTAATATCTGAACTAAAAAACCTATCTTCATGTAAATAATATTTTTCCATAACTTATTCCGTTATTTTATTTTTATAGTAACAGGATTTTCTAACCTGATTAAAGTCTCATCTAAATATTTTTTAAACTCTTCTAATGTTTTTATTCCGTTTTTCTCTTGTTCCCAGGCGGCAGTAAAGTAATATGTTATCTTATTTTTTCGGGGTCGCAATTTTACCAGATAACTTAATTGATCTTCGGAAGTTTCAATTTTATCGTCCGTTTTATAAAATACTGCTATTCCTAGTTTATCTTGCTCATTTACTAATGTCTGGTTTCCGTACAATGCTAAATAATTCCACTTTCCGATACTCGAACTAAACAACACTTCGGAATTTGGATGCTTTGCTAATCCGGTTACAATATTTTCTGCATTTTTGATTGTTAAATCAACTTTAGTTAGTCTGCTACCCGCTAATATGCTCAGTTTAGATTCTAGATCATATTTTTTGTTTTCGACAAGCCATCCATAATAGTTTGTAATTATTTCGGCTCTAATCGGTCCTTTTGATTTTATCTCACAAAATATACTATCGGTTTTGGAAACCATATTTACTCTGTTTTCTGCCCACATTCCAATTGAACCAATCCCTAGACTAGTACCAACCTTAAAGATATCCATTCCCCACTCTTGCATACTGTGGTATGAGTCGTCTTTAGCAACCGTATCGTGCACCCCAATTGATGCTAATACTAATTCGTTTCCTTTTTTTCCGAAGATATCATTTGTATTTCTCCAATCAAGATAAAAACGGTAGCCTACTAATTCAGATTCCCATCCCGGACCTTCATATTTAAATAAAGCATCATGATCAGTATGTATTGCAGGAACTTTAATTTTAGACACATTCTTAAATTCTGAACCTCTGAACCTCTTTTCATAATAAACATCGGTTTGTTTCATTGAAAGTTCTGCATGTACTCTTGATGTAAAAACTGGTTGTTTAATTTCATCACCGTAAACCAATTCTAATGTTTTAGTTTCCTTAGGATTGAGATTAATATTAAACACAATTTTTTTATTCTTTTCTGTTTCGTAAACTTGAAACGGAACAAGCTGATCATTCTCTTTAATTATAAAATTGTTTTCATTAAAACCATTAAAGTTTGTGAATTGATCGCAATTTAATTTTACCGAATATTCATTAAAAGCAATTTCTGCTTTATTTGTAATTATTAATTCTAGTTTTTTTAATTCTGCTTTTAAAGAAATACTTAAAAGAAATAGTATAACAATTAAATTATAGTTTTTTTTCATAGTTTTAATATTTAATTTGATTGAATTTTTGTTTGAGTAATTATTTTTTGAGGTGATTAAATTGAAAATAGATTTTTTTTAATTCGTCTCTCGGATTCCACCTGTTATTAAAAGTCCACTCAGGTGAAATATCTTCAGGCTTCACACTGACTAAGTTATTTTTAAACCATTCATATTGTTCATTATCTTTTTTGCAATTAAAAAAATAAATTCTATCTTCACCCCATTTTAATGTTCGGGGAGGTTTTGAAGGAGCAAAAAATATTTTTTTATCTTTCATATTTTTCGAAAAAGTACAATCAATAAGATAAAATTGTGCATCCCAATGAAATCTTCCCAATGGAAATCCTACTACACCATCAAATCTGCAATTCCTTAATACAAATTTCAATTTTTCATCATAATTACCGTCATGCCATATTGCAGCAGTAAGGTTATGTCCAAAAAAAGTACTATTTTCTATATAACAATAACCACGGGGACAAACAAAATCTACATATCCTTCGAAAAAACAATTGTTATGGTAAAACATTCCGTCATTAAAACTCCATAACGATAATGCATCCCCTCCCTCCGAAACTATTGAGCAATTATCTAATATTATTTTTGTAGTATTTTCAAATGATCTAATCGTAAAAGCATGATCATGATCCCTATTTGCATTTCCGTAATTATTGTTTACACTTAAATTAATAAGTGTAATATTTTCTAAATCTTTGTTTATATTTATAACTGATGAACCATAATCTGTGTTATGTGCAGCGACCCAATTCCTTCTTAATTCGGCGTATTCAATTTTGGTACCTTCCCTACTTTCGCCTATAAGTACAATATTATTTTTTTCTATATAAAGTTTTTCATTATATATGCCGTTTTTAACATAAATAAAAGTAACTAAATTATCATCTTTAATTTCATTCAAAGCTGATTGAATAGAATTATATTTAGCTCCCTTTTCTTTAGATACGATTAAAAAATTCTGGGAGTTAATTGTAGATGTAATAAATAATAAAAGAATAGCAAATATTGAAATTTGCCTTTTAGTATGCATTAATTAAAAGTTTTTGGGAAATATATATTAGGTTAGTTTTATGCTACAGTCGGGATGCAGTTAAGTTTTTTACCGTTTAGTAATAATTTTGTCTTCAGTTCAATATTTTTTTCTTTCACGTTTTCAGGTTTTTGCATTAATTCAATTAATAAATTAACAGCTCTTCTTCCTAATTCTTCCGATGGTTGACTTATAAAATCAAATACTGAAGGAGCCATATATTTATAAATGTTATTACCAAAACACATTACATTTACATCGTTTGGTATTTTTATTCCTATTTCAGAGGCTGCAGCATAAACGCCTAAAGCAACGGGATAGGTTGCTGCTAATATAGCTTCAGGCATTTCTCCGCTAGCAAGTAGCTTTTTAAGTCCGTTAAATCCGTCAACTTCGCTAAACCCACCTTTCACTATCCAATTTTCATTAACGGGAACGTTATATTTATTCATTGCATCGTAAAATCCCATATTTCGCGCTTGCCCAATATTAATATGATCATAACCACCAATGAGTCCTATTTTTCTAAATCCTTTTTGTATAAAATGTTCAACTGCCATAAATGCACCTCCTCTATCGTCCACAGTTACAGTCGGAACATTCGGAATATTGGGAACACGGTCAATAAATACGATAGGGATTTTCATACCAAGTATTCTTTCGAAAACGGCAATATCTTTTGTTTGCTCGGTGATTGAAATAATTAAACCATCTACTCTCATAGAGATTAATGATTGTAAATGTTGTTTTTCTCTTTCGGCAGATTCTTGAGAAACCATAATTACACTATCATAATTCTTTTCAAAAGCTGTATCATAAACAGCTTCTATTATAGAGCTGAAAAAGAAATGGGCAATTTTAGGAACAACAATTCCGATTATATTTGATTTTCGCGATGATAAATTCCTTGCCATCATATTTGGACGGTACCCCATTTCATCGGCTAATTGTTTAATCCTATTTTTTGTATCATCCGAAATATCCGGATGATCTCTTAATGCCTTTGAAATAGTCACTTTTGATACACCTAGTATTTTAGCCAAATCTTCTAACTTAGCGGGCTGTATTCTATCATCTGTCATTTTTTATCTCAACAATCTTAACAAAATTCTAATTACAAATTAATAACTTATTAAATTCATTTTCAACTAAAATTAAAACACCGTATCCCTTAAAATCATTTTCCCTTAATGGTTCACTTATATAATATTCAAAACTTCCGTCTCTATACGGATTTCCGCCTAAACCACCTACGGATACAACATTTTGCAAAAACATATTTCCGTCTTTATCTTTCCTAATAAATTCCTTTTTTAATAATTCGTATGCTTCTTTTGCTATTTCATAATATTTTTTATCCAAAAGTTTACTGTTATATCCTTTAATAAATGAATAAATAAACATTAATGAAGCAGAAGTTTCAATATAATTCCCTTTTTTATCTCCTTTATCAACAATTTGATACCATAGTTTAGTATCATTATCTTGATATTTTAATAATGATTCGGCTAGATTTTTATAAATACTTAATATTTCATTATAGTGTTCACAGTCTTTAGGATATGATTGAAGAACTTCAACCAATGAAATAATAAACCAACCAATAGAACGGCCCCAAAAATTAGGTGATTTACCGGTAACTGAATCAGCCCATCTCATTTTTCTACTTTCATCCCAACCATGAAAATATAATCCGGTTTTCTCGTCAAATAAATATTTATGAATCAATCTATATTGATTATATATATCTTTATAGTTTTCCTTTTTGTTAAACATGTTAGAGTATTCCAAATAAAAAGGTTCTGCCATAAATAAACCATCTAACCACATTTGATTAGGATATATTTTTTTATGCCAAAAACCTCCTTCGCTGGTACGAGGGTGCTCTTTTAATTGTTTTAATAAAGTATCGGCAGCAATTTTATATTTTTCGTCCTTATTAATTTCAAATAAATGTAATAATATCCTTCCGGATGAAACGTTATCAATATTATAACTTTTTAATTCATAAGTTTTAATATCGCCGTTTTGTGTTATATAATAATCAATATTTTTCTTTAAATAATTATAATATTCGTCAATACCGGTTAATTTATATGCTTGATAAACTCCTTCTAACACAAGTCCCTGTTCGTAATTCCATTTATAGCTTTTTACTTCGGTAGGATAAGCAATAGTATCAGGATACAACTTTATTAAATTATCAACAAAAACATTTCTTTCTTGCCCTATTGCACTTGATACGGTTATAAAACATATAGCAAATAATAAGTTTAGTATATTTTTTTTCATCTTACTTATTTAACTTGTTTACAATTTACGAAATAATTTTGATAAAAGGGTAATTCAACATTTTCTAGAATAGACTCGTTTTTCACATTATTAAATCTACAGTCTATAATTCTTACTCCTTCTATTTTCTCTCTTTCATATGCTCTTATCAAAATTGCATAATCACTTTTTTGAGACGTTATGTTTTCAAGAGTTATATTTTTTGCTTTTGGAGTATATTCGCCTTTATCCCCTTCTTCATAATAAAAATTAATTTTTAGAATTGCCTCTTTTACTTCTCCGATTTTTATATTCCTAACATAAATATTTTCAACAAACCCACCTCGTACCGAGTTTGTTTTAATTCTAATAGCTCTATCTAGGTTTGGACTGTTCATTTCACATCCTTCAACAAAAACATTTTTTACTCCCCCCGATATTTCACTCCCCATTACTATTCCCCCGTGCCCTTCCTCCATCTTACAATTTCTTATTACTATATTTTTACTTGGAATTCCAATTCTTCTTCCGTCATTATTCCTACCTGATTTAATCGCAATGCAATCATCACCGGTATTAAAAAAACAATTGCTAATTAAGACATTCTCACAACTTTCCGGATTACATCCGTCATTATTAGGACCCAATCCTTCAATTTTAACACCGTCAATAGTAATATTTTTACATTGAACAGGATTTATAAACCACATCGGAGAATCAATAAACTTTACTCCGCTAATTAATATATTTTCACAATAATAAAATTGTACAAAATTCGGACGTAAGTATTCTCCTTTTCCCATTATTCTATTATTAGCGGGAATATTTTCATCGTTCATTTTAAATAATTTATCCCTTGAACTTTTTTGATTCGGGACACCTTCTTCCCAACCATATTCTTTTAGTCCTTTCCACCACCACCAGTTTTTATTATTCCCTTGTCCGTCTAAAATACCTTCTCCGGTTATAGCAATATTTTGTTCATTATTTGCATAAACTAAGGATGAATAATTCATACATTCAACACCTTCCCAACGACTAAGTACTACAGGAAGATATTTCTCTGTATCCACACTAAATTTTAATATTGCGTTTTTAGAAACATGAAGATTCACATTACTTTTTAAATAAATCGAACCGGTTAAGAATACTCCTTCGGGTATTATAACTTTACCGCCACCGTTAGTATTGCATATTTCAATAGTTCTCTTTATTGCTTCTGTACAATCGTAATTTCCGTCACCAATAGCTCCGTAATTTAAAATATTGTATTCACTATTTGGGAAATTAGGAACTCTTATATCTTTTATTATTTCTTCAGCAATTTCCCATCTAAATTCTTGTGAAAACAAATTTAATGTAAAAACAGTTAGTATTATTGCTGTTTTAAGTATTATTTTATTCATTTTATTTAGCTAAAATCATTTTAATTGTTTGATGCGAATAATTGTAATTTAAATTTGCGAAATATATTCCTGAAGAAACAACAGATTTTCTGTTATCTTCGGCAAACCAATAAATATTATAAGTACCAACAGAAAGATAATCATTAATCAATTCTTCAACCTTATTACCTAATATATCATAAATTGTTAAATTAACAAATCCGTCCTTATTTATTTTAAAAGAAATATTTGTTTTAGGATTAAAAGGATTCGGAAAATTTTGGTAGAGGTCAAAAGCATTGATTATATGATTACTTTCATTTCTTACTTGCACCCCGATTGTTTCATATGCTCCAAGGTCAGGAGCAGAGCCGTAATATGGGAGTCCAACCTGAACTCCGGCATCTATCATTGAACTATTTAAATTTAGATGTAAAAAATTTGTCTCGAATAATTCACCGTTTGATTGTCTTGAAATTGTTATATCTGTAGTATCTAAAGATAAGAAATCAACTGTCGATACACTAAACTCCTGCCAACTATTCTTTTCGGCAATAGATGAATCGGCAATAGAAATACTTCCCTCGTACGATATATTATTCTTTAATATATGTTTTGTAGAAATAGGATTTGAAGGGAATGAAAAGTTTTTTCCTTCGTTTCTGTATGCTGTGTTATTATATAGTATTACACCGGCTGTATTATTATTCTGATCAAATCCTTTGGATTTATTATCAAAAGCAATACTACCGGTAATAATATGCGAACCTGAAATATAATTTCCTCCTAACTTAAAACCGTTTCCGTCTCCTTGAAAATTTTGCACTCCCCATACATTATGACCGTTCCTAAATGCCATACAATTTGTTATAAATACAGGGTCATCTGATTCATATAAATCCCATCCGTCATCCGAATTTTCCCATGCTCTACAATTAATAAAAGAATTACCTGGTCCGATATCCAATTTAGGAGCAAACCCGTCAGCATTCTCTCCTAAAGTTAAGGAATCGTAATTTTTATAAGAATCACAATTAATAACCAAATTATTCGCTCCGCCTCCGCTAATTTGCAAACCGGTGTCGCAACAATTATGAATCGAACAATTTTCTATTATATTGTTACTTCCGGTAATATAAATTCCGTTATCCTTGGCACCTCTAATTTCTAATCCCTTAAAATACCAATAATTTTTATTTATATAAAAACCTCTAGAACTGGTTGAAATCGGCTGATTTGTAAAATCAATTATCGGTTTTTCGTTTTCATAAGCCCAAAGTTTAATTTGTTTATTTTCTTCACCGCTTTTAAGGGTCTTAATTGTGCTACTATAGTAATAAACACCGCCACGTAAATAAATAATTGTATTTGGCTGCACAATATCCATTGCTCTAACAATAGTTAAAAGCGGACTATCTATTGTGCCATTATTTAAATCACTGCCATTGGGATCAACAAATATTTGAGCTGTTGATATCGAATAGACAAATATACTTAGAACAATAATTATTATTTTCATTTTTTTATAAATTGAGACTGTCTCGAAATTTCAATTTGACAAATTACTTTATTTCTCATTTAAACCAAATACCATTTACTTACATAAAGGTTTTCAGTTTTAACAGTTTGGGGAGCAATTAATTTACACTAGTTTAACTAACAATGTTTGCGTTTTCTTGGAGAGATTTATAAAGTGTGTTTAATCATTAAGGGAGTTTGAGTAAGTGCGACACAATTCAGTACTTCTTTTTGTCATTTTTATATTAAGAGGCAGTCTCAATAATCTTTAAATTATTTTATTAGCATCATTTTCTTGGTTGAAATATTTTTTCCGGATTCCAAAGTATAGAAATAAATTCCGGATGATAATTTTGATGCATTAAAATCATAACTATATTTTCCTGCATTTAAGTTTTGGCTTACTAAAGTTGCAACTTTTTCACCTAATACATTATATATCGATAAGGTTGTATTGGCATTTTCTTTCAACTCAAATACTATTTTTGTGCTAGGATTGAATGGATTTGGATAATTTTGAGATAAAGAGAATGTTTCAGGAATTGAATTACTTTCAAACTTAACATCAGTTACCCATACTTCCCATTCAGTTTTTTTGCTTGGGAACCAATTTAAATCACCTACAGGAAATCCGCCTAAAGAACCACCGTAAGCTGCAACTGAATTAGGATAAGCACAGTTTAATGTATCGCTAAAATAAATCCAGTTTCTTCTATCATAATCATGTAATCTTCTAATAAAGTTAGTTGTTGCTTTTGATTTTCCGGCACCGCCTAATGCTGCAGGTCTTCTATACCAATCCATCATTTTAGTCATTAACTTAGGAGTATTGTTCAACATAAAAGTTTGCTTAGAAAATGCAGTAGTCGAATCAGCACCTAATTTACCGTTAAGATGCCAAGAAAGCATAGAGCCTTCACCTGTTACACCTTGAGAAGCATATCTATTATAGAAAGCCTGACCGGAATCTGAAATTACATAAACGTTATTGCTAATGTTCCATTCAGTTGTATCATTATTAACTGAGAATATCCAACTCATTCTTCTTTTTCCGAACATATCATTTTCGCCGCTTTCATTAAACTCTGCTTGACGAACATAGTCAGAATCATTTCCTAATGCAAAAGGATCAACAAATAGGTTATTGGTAATATTTATTTCCCGTCCGACTTTTCCTAAAACTAAAGTACCGTGATACGACATACTGTTTACTATTGTATTATGGTCAAACAACATATATTTTATATCTGCAGTACTATTAAAGTGTCTTATTATTCTATCTTGTGCATTAACAAATGTACAATTTTGCATAATTAAAGTATCAATTGAACCGGCTCTTAAGTCTAAGGCTTTTCCTGCACCTAAATTTGATGTTCCCAAATATCCCATATTAGCAAATACGGTATTAGTAACTTTCATAAATCTCTGTGCCTGATCGGTGCGCAAATGGTTTCCGTTACTGTTTGTTAAAATACAATCATCTATAATAATATCAAATCCCGGTTGATTTGTACCGATTAATTGACCTTGCATCAATGAATATGATGTCGTATCCGGCTCTAGAATTCCTGATAGTGCAATACCTCTCATTTCGAAATCTTCTGCAACACGAACAAAGGCTGCCGGGTTATTATTAGTTGAAGTATTTTTTACTAAATAAATAACCGGTTTTCTACCTGTACCGTCTTGAGCTTTTATTCTAAGCGGCCATCCGGAATTACGAATTTGAGTATTAACAAAATATACCCCATTGCGTTTTAAGACATAAACTCTGTTTAAGTCTTTTCGTGCACCGGCTGCAGTCGTATCTCCGGCAATTACATCATTTAAGTAGTTACTTCCATTCCATGGATCAACTACTAATTCACTTTGTGCAAAAGTAAATAGAGGTAACGATAGAATGAAGAAAAGCAATAAAATAATTGTTTGGTTTTGTTTCATGGTACTCCTCGTTAATTAATGTGTGTATAATATTTTTATAATGTCACTCTTAAACCTAAATCGGCAGTAAAGTCATATTTTTCTTTTGTATTTACTAGCTCCCAATTATTAACCCTATTGGCAGTATAAGTAGACTCTTCAACATCGGTAAAATTATTAAAATTGAAAAAGACGGACAGATTATCATTAAACTTGTATTTTAATGCCAAATCCCACCTAGTAAAACTTCCGACTATTAAATCCGATTTTTTATCACCGGAAAATCTGCTGTTGTATTCTCCTTGATAAAATACTGACACTCTTCCGGAAAATCCGCCATAATCATATCCGATAGAAAAATTGCCAAAAAATTCCGGTTGTCCTTCAAGTTTATTTTTAGAATCTGCTAATACTATTTTTGAGTTTTCTCTCGGAATCCATATCCCTGAACCGGGGAATAATTCAAGTGAATCTCTCCAAGTAACTGTTTCTGAATTTAATGTATAAGTTTCTGAACGTACCCATGAGAAGTTAAAGCCAACTACTATGAACTGTAAATAGCCGGGTAAAAAGTGTAAGTTAGTTTGTTCTTCAATTTCAAAGCCCCATACTTTAGTTGGCTTATCTGAATTATATGGGTAAGTTAGGTTATAAACTTGTGAAGTACCAAAAGGACTTTTCCATTTAATTCCTAACTCATTTAATATATCTGTATTATCAACACGTAAATTGTTTATTACATGATACATGTCTTTAATCTCTTTATAAAAAGCTGATATTGCAAAAAGACCTATCTTTCCACCGTAAAAAGATGTGTTTATTTCAAAATTCCACGCTTTAGCAGTTTTTAAATCCGGGTTTCCCACAACTAATGTAGTATAACCACCACCGTCTCTAGCTACATAATATTCTAACCTATGGTTAAAATCGGGTCTTGCCAAAGCTTGATAAACTGCCAATCTTACATTCATAAATTCTGTAGGTCTATATGTTAAATGCATATTTGGTAAAACTACGGTTTCATTATAAGTAGATGATGTATCTTTTAATGTACCACTCGGAGTAGGAAAACCTGTTAATTTGCCCGGGGTATATTTAGAAAAGTATTCATTGTTTTCATGTTCAATTCTTGCACCTGCAATAACCGTAATATCTTTTCCGATGTTAAACGTATTCATTAAATAAGTAGCAAAAACATTTTCATTTATATCATAATACTCAGATCTCCTTTCTTGGTTATCGGCGTATTCTAAACTTGTTCCGTTTGCATTTGCTGCACCGCTTTTGTTTAATGAGTACCAATCCCTTAATGATTGTCTATTAATCATTGGATTTAAGAAATATTTGTCATCAAATGTATATCTGTTTTCAGGATCCAAAGTCAAGAAATTTGTAGATATTATTGCGTTATTTTCAACCAACAAATTCTCAAAACGAGTTCCTGCAAAGTTTTTAAGAACTACTGATCCGTCAGGTAAAATTGTATATTTATGATATCCGTATAAATAATAAGCAGCATCTAATTCGCTTGTCTTCTTAAATCTAGATTTTGCTCGATATTTTGCTCCTACTTTTAATTCCCAGGATATCTTATCAGTTAGGTTAATTTTTCTTAAGACATCTAAAAATCCGGCTTTTTCATTATCTTCATTTTCCGTATCTCTAAAATAACCCCAATTTAAGAAGGCTTTTTTATAATTATTTAATGCATAAGGAATTAATCCTTCAGGATTCCCCTTTTTAACATAATCTGGGATAACTTTCATTTTAGATATTGGATTACCTTGCTGGTCAAGACTTGAAGGTTCTAAAAAATCCAAATAATAGTCGTAAGGGGTTTGCGAATTTGATAATGCAAATGATGCTCCCCAAACTATATCTAACCCAAATAGATGATTTTCACCTCTTAACGAACTATTGAATGTTTTTATTTCTAATTCTCTATCACGAGCTGTATATAATAAATCTTCATTTCCTGTAGGATAGTTTCTTGAATAAGTTATATAATCACGTTTAGTAGAATTAAAAATATTATTAAACCTTATTATTCCGTTATCAGGTGTCTTATAATCTAATAATAAACTTGCTCCGCCTCTTTTACGTATCTCTTTTGTATATTCAACAGTAAAATCACTTATTTCCCAATCATTAACATTATTAGGTGCTTGTCCGTAATCAACATTAATTCTTTCATTGCTTCTATCTTTTTTCTCAATATTTCCTAAAACTTGAACTCCGAATAAGCCGTCAAAAAACCTCTCACCATATCTTAATGAAAAATCATATTGATTAACACTTTCTTCCATATTATTATATGTACCCTTTGCATCCACTCTAATCAGCCTTTCATCGGGAGCTATTCGTGTAACTAAATTAACACTTCCCGCTATTGCATCACCGTCTTTATCCGGAGTTATGGCTTTATAAAGTTCAATACCGGAAAGCGAGCCTTGCGAAATTGTACTTAAATCCATTCCCCTGGAATCAGCATCTGTAGGTGCCATACGCATTCCGTCTACCGTTACAGTTCCAAATTTATCGCTTAAACCGCGTAGCGTAATTTTATCTGCTTCTCCTCCGGAACGACTAATTGAAACACCGGGCATTCTTCCTATAACTTCGGCAGCATTGGCATCCGGTAATTCTTGTATTTTTTCTTCAGAAACAACATTAACAATTGTATTTGAATTTATTTGCTGATTTATTGCCGATACTTGACCTCTTTGCTGTCCGGTTACAATAATCTCTTGTCCTTCAACAATTTCGGGAGCTAACTCAATATTTATTTCAACTGTTTTATTTTTTACTACATTAACACTAAGTGATTTTGCTTTATACCCAATATAAGAAAAAACGATATTATATTTCCCCTCAGGAATACCTTTAATAATATATGCTCCTTCAATATTTGCTGCAGCACCGTGTGAAGTTCCTTCTAAGAACACGTTTGCCCCAACAAGCCTATCACTTGTTAAAGAGTCAGAAACAACACCTTTTATCGTGCCTTGAGAATATATATTATAAGCACAAATAAATAATAAAACTATTGCTATTCGTAAGGTAAATAAAATCTTCATTCTTTAGCTCCCTAATAAAACTTTGATAATCATTAATAGCTCCTTCTCAAACTTCTTTACAGCAGATCAATCTTTCAAAATTACTGAATTTTTCTATTTTTACTCAGGGCTAAATACAGCTCCGCCACATAAGTCACATAGTTACCGTTAACTTTAACGTGCAAGTTAACGTATAAGTTGACTTAAATTTTCCATTTTTTAAATAAAAAGTCAAGTGAAATCGTAAATATTTTTTATCTTTTTTCATTTTTTCTTATCTTTTTTTCATTTTTTTATTAAAAAATGGGCTTTTTGAAGGATATTATTATCTGACAAAATATCCAATTATATTTTTTTTACAATGGGATCTGTAATTAGGATATTATAACCAATTTACCATAAATGTCTGGCTTTTTAATTAACTTATTTTGTTTTAATAACTTAGGAGATTTTTAAATAATATTTTGGCTCTATTTTTCAGTACGCTGATTTTGAGATTTTCTTCTCTGGATTAAAAAATCCATGAACCAATCAAAAACAAGTGGATATTTTGGCACAGGCAAAGGGGAATTCATTATACGTAACTTATTATATTTTATTATGATGGAGAAATTTTAATATTATGGGACAACATTTTTTATTTTTCGAAATATTTACCTAATCAGTTTTTTTTTCCATATTTCGTATTTTTCAAGAGCGTTTTTAGGATCATATACAAACCACTTATACCCTACCCTTCTCTCTCTTTCAATTTCTTCAAACGTATAAACAATATGACCGTCTCTATTGCAAAAAACCGGTTTATAGGTTTCTAAATCATAGTAACGTGCCCAAATACTCGGTGCGTTCTCGTTTTTCACCAAAATTCTATCTGTATCGATTGTACTATATTGATATTTAATTTTTTCGGCTTTTATGGTTTCAACTTGAAACCCCTCCAATTTTGACTCTTTAAACCACAGAATAGCACTTTCTACAGATTTTTTAATTTTTTCATCCGGATTTTCAATCGACATTAAGAATTCAACTATCTCAGCACTTTCAGAATTGCTAATAGCCGGTATTTCGTAACTACGAGCTTGTACAGGAAGTAAATTTTTATAATGATGTTGTTGGCACCAGGCTGTTATTTTTCCGTGATTAATTATTTGCGCTTTGATTATGCAGTTAACTCCTCTGTTATAAGCAGAATTCACTTTCAGATACAACGAATCTCCGATTATGTTATAAATAGAATCTCTTTCTACAATTTTTTTTAATATATTCATAACGCCTATCATTGCCCCGTCGTTAAATGTGATATGTTTTGCATACCCCGAAGTATCCGGAAAAAACTGCGGAAAGCCTCCATTATCGTACTGAGCAGCTAAAATATATTTTATGCCTTTGATATATCCAATTTTATAATCATTTTTATTAAGAAGATTATAAGTAAATGCCAAATACTTAAGCTGTCCCCAAGTAGTACCGTTATCAAAACAAGTATTTGTTTGTTGCTTAAATCGCTTAACCGTATCTCTCTGATCTTCGGTTAACACAGCAAGCATATCATAATTTTTTGCCCAACCTCCGTTTTCTTTTTGAAAAAGTAATATATTATCTGCAATATTTTCAATTTGATCAACAGAATACTGTTTTTGCTCAAGTTGAGGATAAATAATTTTGTCAATATCATTTATAAAATACCAATGTTTAGCACTGTTATCAAAATCTTCGATTGAAATATTATTATTAATTGTTTGACAAAGGATCAAATTTGAAGCGAAAAATACGGTTGCAATTAGTATTTTCATAAGAATATAAGTTTTATTTTGAAAACTCCAATAATAAAGTAAATAAGTATTAAATTCAATAAATCAAAATGATAAACTTAAACTTTTAGTACCGTTAATATTTAATCAGAACCGCATAAGATATTTGACTCATTTTTTCAATCTTATTTAATATTTTTATAAACACTAATTAATTAATGTGATTTTACAAAGATAATAACTTAGGGGTTTGATTCACGGTCAAATATACTTAAGAACCGGCATTTTCAGATTGATAGCAAATTTTAAAGAAGACTAAAAATTCATTTTTTATGTTCAATATCTTAAATCCAATAACTATTTATAATTTCTTTAAGTTCAGTAGAAACTGCATTTTTGTAATTTACGTAAAATTGAAAATTTCTAGTTTCAAAGCAGTTTCATGCTTTTACTTTCATAATATTGAATAAAAATAAAAAATGTCCCCATCACTTATTAGCGATGAGGACATTACATAAAAAGTATTAAAAAATTAAGAACTTAAATTACTTTAATAACATCATCTTTTTAGCAATTGAATATGATTCACCGTTTAGTATATTAGTTGCTGATAAACGATAAATATACATACCTGAAGCTAAATTATTTAATGATTCAGTATTAAATTCTAAGCTATAAGCACCGGCAGTTTTTACTTCATTAACTAAAGTAGCAACTTTTTCACCGCTTATTGAATAAACATCCAACTAAACGTTGCTTGTAAACGGTACTGAATAGTTAATTTTTGTACTTGGGTTAAACGGATTTGGATAATTCTGTTCTAAAGTAAAGGTTTTTGGTAATGTATTTTCAACATTAACAACATCACTAAAAGCAAATGAACCGTCAAAATCAATTTGTTTTAATCTATAGCTAACTTTAGCTGAATTGATGCCGCTTAAATCATCAATAAATGAATATAAAGTAATCTCAGTAGAATTACCTTGTCCGGCTCTAAAACCGATATTGGTCCATTCGCCGTCTTCAAGTTTTCTCTGAATTTCAAAACCTAAATTGTTAGTTTCTGTAGCTGTTTTCCAGTTTAAATCAACAACTTTACCGCTTGTCTTAGCTGAAAATGAAGTTAATTCTACAGGAATAATTGAACCCATTGTACTCTTTAGTATTAAACCGGCAGCACCTACTGCTATCCCATTTACAGCATCTTTGTAAACTTTTATAGCATTTACACCTGAAACAGATGTAGGTAATCTATCTGCAATCCAAGTAGTACCGTAATCGGTTGAATGTAAAATACCGTTTGCAAATGTTCCTACCCAAACATAAGGAGTACCATCAATAAAATCTGCTAAATTGGCAGTACCTGTAACCGGGAAATTAATTAGTGACCAAGTTGTACCACCATTATTTGTTTTCATCATCTTTCCACCGGTTGATGTACCATCGTTTACAACTGCAATACCGTTATTTGCATCACTAAAAGCAATTCCGTAAGTATTGGCACTTGTTCCGGTTGTTCCGCTTGTCCAAGGACCTTCTAATCCTGTACTAGATTTATAAATTTTGGTTTTATTTGTACCAAACCAAACACTTGTACCTATTCTATCGTATGAACAATTCCAACCTGCTTCACCGCTAGCAGCTGCTAAAGAAGTAGCTAAAGCCCAAGTTGCACCGCCGTCTGTACTCTTCATTAATCTCCAAACACTGCTGGTAGGGGCACCTACTGCATAAGCCAAATTTTCATCAACAAAATCCACAACATCAATAAAACTTCCGCTGTTTGTTGATACCTTTGTCCATGAAGTACCACCGTCTATTGTTCTCCAAATGTTACCGCTTCCATCACCGACAATTGCGGTAGTAGAGGAAATACCTGAAATTGAATATAAATCAGGATTACCCGTTACATTAGTAACTTTTGACCAAGTTGTTCCGTTATCTAAACTACGTAACACAACACCTGCGTTTCCGCAAATCCAAGCTACTTGAGTATTTACGATTGATACTGCCGTTAAATCAGTTGTAACCGGAGAAGTAACAACTTCCCAGTCATAAGCACTTGTTTGATTACTAATAGTAAAAGTTCCGTTGCTTACATCAGAAACTGCTGAATTTGTAACATCACTAACTTTCACTAAACACAAACCGCTTGGAGTATTTGGAACGGTATAAGCATAACTTCCCGGAGTAGCCGGTACACTTGCAACAACAGTAGTCCATGAAGTTCCGTTATTTGTCGAAATTTCAATTTTAACGTTTGATACGTTTTGACTTGTCCATGTAATATTTTGATTTGTTCCAATTACCCAATGCTCTCCGCCGTCAGGTGCCGAAACAGTAACAGAATTATTTACCGTTGCAAAAGTTAATTCACCTATCCAACTTCCCCAAGTATTTGTTGAAGCTGTATATTCTGTTAAAAGATATATTTTATCAGGAGATGACGGATCTGTCCAAGCACCGTTATAATCTCCCCATCTATTTCTATCTCCGCCAAATGTTTTATAATAAGTACCGTTTCCGGCTTTTAATAATTTACTACCTGTTAAAGTATTGCCTGAAGCAAGTTTTGATGTATAATAAGCACCGGCATATTCTGTAGTACCGGTTCTTGTATAGGTTATAACAACATTATCATTATTATCAACAGCTACAGCCGGATAAGAATGAAAATAAGTATCACTACCCATGGCAACATCTGTTACAGCCGTATTGGTAGATAAATTAATCTTACAATATCTTACTGCTGAATATAAACCACTTGTACCGCTTTTAACTGCATGTACTAAATGAAGCATACCGTTTTTAACAACGGGTTCGTTTCTTAAATTACTACCACCACCGTCAATCGTATTGGAGGAGCCCAACTGACCGGCATCATTAGGATCTGTATATGCTGTTACAGGTACTTGAACCGCAGTAAGTGTAGGAGTAGTAAGAGGATTTGTAAGTTTATACACAATAAAATAATTACCGGTTACATATGGTGAATTATTAACTAAATAATATTCACTAGATGTATCATAAGTACGTGTAGGTCTTAAACCAAATACATTAATAACCGGTGAAGGATTTTTAATATCCCATAAATCTTTCCAATTTACAACACCGGGTGTGGCAGCATATAAATCGGATTTGTTAATAATTCTTAATTTTGCATAGCTAAATGAACCTGCAAAAGTAAATTGATTTGATGTAATATAGATAGCATTTTGATCGTATCCTACACCTTGATAATCTGCCCAGTTTCCTGCGCTAGTGTTTCCGTTAACATTTGATGGTAATCTCCAGTTAAACCATACACCGTTTGGATCTGAATCGTCAGAAACAGAAATCATAAAATAGGAAGTAGAAGTTTGAACACTTAACCAAACCATAACCCAGCGATTAGCATAGTGGTCATAAATTACTTTTGGATCAAACGGATCCGAATTTGACATTGTAGTATTGTACCAAGTATTAGCTTCGATAGTTTTTTGAACTACGCCGCTTTTATCAAGAATTCTGAATCTTGAATTAACTGTTGCTACAATGTGGTTAGGACCTACTGCCAAATATGGATCCGGCGGTATGTAATAACCTTGATCAGGTAATCCCTGAAAATTTTTTGTTAATTGAAAATCACCTTCTTTTGGTTTTTCATCAACACCGATTAAAGGATCTTCAACATAATTTGAACCTTCCAAACCTGTCGGTCTTAAATCACCATCAATATCAGGCAATTTCATAATCGTCAATTTGTTTTGAATAGGTTTGGGTTTAAATCCGGGAGCTTGGGTTTCCCCATCGGTAAAGCTGCTTGTATTTACCGTTACTCCTGAGCTGACACTACCATTGGCAGGTCCTTGAAAAATCTGACCGTATATAGCCAGACTGAAAAACAAGCATAATATTACCGATTTAGTAAATATTTTCATGCTTTCCCCATTTTGTTTGTTAATAAGTTAGTTAGTTTATTTTTATGCATTATTTAAAAAATACAAAAATATTTAACAATAATAAATAAAATAATTCTTTAAAATAAAAAAAGCCCCATAAAGGGGCTTAAAACTCTGTATAAAAACAATTATCTTCCTATTTCATCTAAACGTGCTTTTTTTGCTAAAAGTTGTTCTTCTGTTTCAGGATTTTCATTATCTTTTACAATTGCTTCAGTCGGGCATTGTCCGATACACTGTGGTTCATCAAAAAAACCTACGCATTCTGTACATTTTTCAGGTACTATATAAGTATGATCATCGTTCAACGCCGGATGTTCCATTCCGCCCATCACATAAGGTGTTCCTGCAGAGTAAATTGCTTGATTTGGACATTCAGCTTCACATGCACCGCATGAAATACATTCATCTGTTATCATTACTGCCATAACTATTTCCTCATAATATTTTAGTATTTAAGTATAAATTTTTGTTATTCAAATATAATTTTTTTTTTACAAATTCAAAAATTAAATTTTATATTCATGTCTTATTTTATTTACCGATGTTTTTCAACTATTTACCGATTTTTGTTTTTATAACATTTTAGTATGTTTTATTTTTACATTGTTTCAATTATTTATTAAACAACAAAATTTTAGAGGATAGAATATGAAAAACAATAATAATAGCCCACGCATAATTTTTGGAGTTATCCTAATAGCTCTGGGAGCTCTCTTTTTATTGGATAACTATAATCTTTTCGATTTCAGTATCCCAAGTTTTATTTTTAGATGGCAGTCCATCTTAATTATTTTAGGCGGTTATTTATATATTAGCAACAGCAGAGATACCGGTTTAATTCTTATTGCAATAGGACTAATTGGTTTATATCCTACTTTTTGGCCTCTTTTATTAGTAATTTTGGGATTTTACATAATTTTTAGACAGAAGGGGGGCAAGTGCGAAAAACCCCGTCATAAAGGTCTATACAATACAGATCCGTCTAATATAAATATTAATGAATTTTTAGATGACGTATCAATTTTTGGCGGCGGAAAGAAGATAATTAATTCGCAAAATTTTAAAGGCGGTAAAATTACTTCCATTTTTGGCGGAAGTGAAATAGATTTTTATGATGCAAAACTTGCTGACGGTGTAAATTACTTAGATGTTGTTTGCATTTTTGGAGGTAATACGTTACATCTTCCTAAAGATTGGAATATTGAATTTGATGTTGTTCCCGTATTCGGAGGATATACAGATAATAGAAGAAAAATTCCTAATTTAACAATTGACCCTAATAAAAAATTGATAGTGAAAGGAACATTCATTTTTGGCGGGTTAGAAATTAAAGACTAAAACTATGGATAACATTTTTATTTCTAATAGATATTCTGCCCTACTTTATATTTCATGTTGGATTATTATTGCAGGTCTATATTTTCTTGTATTATTTTCCACAACTGATATTTCTACAAATTATATAATTACCGAAAGTTTTGTTTTTAACACAATTTTTGCTGCTTTAGCAATAAATTTATGGTATGTTGTTAGATTCAATACTTTTGAGACAAAATCTGGATTAAGAATTATATTAAATCATACTGCCGGAGCAATAACTGTTTCTACGGTATGGCTTATCGCTTCGTATATGATTATCTATACAATAATTGATCTTAATTCGATTGAACAGCACTTTTTATTGGATGGTACTATTATAAGATTTATTATAGGACTGTTTTACTATCTATCAACTATTATTATTTTTTATTTAATAACTTACTATCTCAATTTTAAAGATAAATTAATCTACGAAACAACTTTACAAACATTGATGAAAGAAAACGAACTAAAAACATTAAAGTATCAAATAAATCCGCATTTCATTTTTAATAGTTTAAATTCTATAAGTAGTTTAATTCTTGCCGAAGATAAACGAGCACACGAAATGACTGTAAAGCTTTCATCTTTCATCCGTTCTACTCTAAGTAAAAATGATAATCAATTTGTTAAGTTATGTGATGAAATTAAGAATATTGAATTATATCTAGAAATCGAAAAAATAAGATTTGCCGATAAATTTAATTATTTTAAGAATGTTGACAATGATACTTGCAATCATCTAATTCCTAATATGCTAATTCAACCGTTAATTGAAAATGCGATAAAACACGGTGTATATGAATCACTTGATCCGGTCACAATTAATTTGAATGCAATATTTGAAAAAGAGTATCTAAAAATAGAGATTAAAAATAGTTTTGATATTGATGCAGTGCCCCAAAAAGGTGAAGGAATCGGACTTAAAAACGTTTCAGAAAGACTTAAATTAATATATAAACAAGACGGGTTAATGCAAATTACTAAGGATAGTAAAGAGTTTTTGGTTACACTATACATTCCGCTGGAGGTAATTAAATGAGTATAAAAATTGTAATTATTGATGACGAAGTTCTTGCTCAAAATATAATAAAAAATTACTTATCAAAGTTTGAGAATATTGAAATATTAAAGATTTGCAACAACGGTTTTGAAGGATTAAAGGCAATTCAAGAGTTAAATCCTGATTTAGTATTCTTGGATATTCAAATGCCTAAATTAACCGGTTTCGAGATGTTGGAATTAGTAGATAACCCTCCCTTCATCATTTTTTCTACTGCCTATGATGAATTTGCTCTAAAAGCTTTTGAAGTTAATGCTATAGACTATTTATTAAAACCTTACTCTTTTGAAAGATTTTCAGAAGCATTAAATAAAGTATTAAAATATTTGCATTCAGAGCAAAGTGAAAATAGAGTAGAAAATTTAATTAACCATCTTAGTTCTGAAATAAAACAAATCAATAGAGTAGTTGTAAAACAAAACGGAAAAGTTGTAATTATTCCGATTGAGGAAATTAAAGTAATTGAAGCTGCTGATGATTATGTTTTTCTACATACAACATTAGGAAAGTATATTAAAGAAAAAACGATGAAATTTTTTGAAGAACATCTTAATAGCGAAGATTTTATTAGAATACATCGTTCTTATATTGTTAAAGTAAGCAATATAAAACAATTCGAACCTGCAGAAAAAGATAGCTATTCTTTATCAACATATGATAACCAAAAGTTACCGATGTCTAAAGCAGGATTTCAAAAATTAAGGCAAATATTAAATTTTTAGAGTAAGGGGCTATAATAAGCCCCTTTTAGATCAAAGAATTTCCTTTAATGCAGAATAATGTGCTTTAATAGTTTTATCTAAATGTTCTTTTGTATGAGCTGTCGAAACAAATAATGCCTCAAACTGTGCCGGAGCCAAGTAAATACCTTGTTCCAACATTTTATGAAAAAATAATCCATATAATTTTGTATCAGATTTTAACGCATCGGCAAAACTTTTTACTTCCCCTTCGGTAAAAAACATACACATCATACTATTAACTCTGTTAAATGCATAATTCTTGCCAAGTTTCATTAAATTATCAATAAATCCTTCTGCAAGATATTTGCTCTTGTTTTCTAATTCAAAATATAAATTTGTGTTTTCTTTTATATGCGATAAAGCAGCAAACCCTGCACTCATAGCCATGGGATTACCGCTTAATGTGCCTGCTTGGTAAACAGGACCAAGGGGAGCAAGTTTTTCCATTATATCACGTCTACCGCCAAATGCTCCTACAGGAAAACCACCTCCGATAATTTTACCAAATGTGGTTAAATCCGGGGTGATTCCGTAAACTTCTTGTGCTCCCCCTCTTGCCACTCTAAAGCCAGACATAACTTCGTCAAAAATTAAAATAATTTTTTCTTCGTCACATATTTGTCTTAATTCACTTAAAAATTCTTTATCTGCAGGAACTACCCCCATATTACCGGCTATAGGTTCTATTATAACAGCCGCAATATTCCCTTTATTTTGATTAATTAAAAGTTTAATACTTTCAATATTATTATACTCTGCTAAAAGTGTATCATTTGCTATATTTGGAGTTACTCCCGGGCTTGTCGGAACTCCGAATGTCAATGCTCCCGAACCTGCTTTAATTAGAAAATAATCGGCATGACCGTGATAACATCCTTCAAACTTAATAATCTTATCTTTACCGGTATATCCTCGAGCTAACCTTACAGCGCTCATTGTAGCTTCTGTTCCGCTATTAACCATTCTAACCATTTCTATAGAAGGAATAAGTTCATTTATCAATTTTGCAATCTTAACTTCTAATTCGGTTGGAGCACCAAAAGAAGTACCTAATTCAAATTGTTTTATAATAGCTTCTTTTATAAACGGCGGATTATGACCGAATAAATGTGGTCCCCAACTACCGATATAATCAATGTACTCATTTCCGTCAACATCATACATTAATGCTCCTTCACCTCTTTCTATAAATATGGGTGTACCGCCAACAGATTTGAATGCTCGAACCGGAGAGTTAACACCGCCGGGTATGTATTTATTTGCTTCTCTAAAAAGATTTTCACTTGAATTAAAGTTCATATATTATCCCGAATAATTACTCTAAATTATAAAAATATAAATAGTTAAATCTATTTCCTTAATAAAACTTTTGCAGCTTCTTTAGCAAAATATGTTAAAATAATATCTGCTCCCGCACGTTTTATAGCAGTCAAAGATTCCATCATTACCCTTTCTTCGTCAATCCATTCAAGTTTTCCTGCGGCTTTAATCATTGAATATTCTCCGCTCACTTGATATGCGGCGGTAGGCATTCTGAATGCTTCTTTTACCCTATAAATAATATCAAGGTATGCTCCGGCTGGTTTTACCATTAAAATATCTGCTCCCTCTTGAAAGTCCAACTCTGCTTCAATTATGGCTTCATCTGCATTTGCTACATCCATTTGATGGGAACGCCTATCACCAAATTGAGGAGTTGACTCTGCAGCTTCTCTAAAAGGTCCATAATAACCTGAAGCATATTTAACCGAATAACTCATTATCGGAACATTTGTAAACCCGTTTTCATCTAGAGTATTCCTTATCTCAATTATTCTTCCATCCATCATATCACTGGGTGCAACCATATCCGCACCTGCTTTAACATGCGATAATGCTTCTTTGGCTAATAATTCGTTAGTTTCATCGTTTAGTATTTCTTCTCCGTGCAATAATCCGCAATGACCGTGAGAAGTATATTCGCATAAACAAACATCCGTAATAACTAATAGTTTTTTGACATTCTTTTTAATGGCTCTAACAGCTTGTTGAATAATACCGTTATCATCATAAGCTTCACTTCCGTGTTCGTCCTTGTGTGCCGGAATACCAAAAAGAATTACGGCAGGAATCCCTAAATTCGCTACCTCCTTGCATTCTTCAACAAGTACATCAATAGACATTTGAAAAACACCGGGCATTGAATTTATTTCTTTTTTAATATTTTCACCGTGTACAACAAATAATGGATATATAAAATCCTTTGTTGATAATTCAGTTTCCCTAACCATATCCCGCAACAATGGTAAACTTCTCAAACGTCTCATACGTTTTACCGGAAAAGTTGACATAAAAACCTCATTTATTTATAATCATTAATTATTTTATTTGCCGTTAACTCACTATTTTTAATACAATCGCCTACTGAAATCCCACCCCTATGATTTCCTCCTATAAAAAATCCATTGTTTTCAAATTCAAATTTTTCGATAGCATTTTCAATTTCAATATATCCAATGTTATATTGAGGAATAGCATGCTCCCACATCTTGTATGTTTTAAATACCGGTTGTACTTTTATTCCCATAATTGCATTAAATTCTAAAATTACTTCCTCAATTAGTTTTTCGGTATTTTGTTTCAAAATATCAAGCTTTCTTGCTCCTCCAATAAAAAGCGTAAAAGAAGCATTTTTTTCCGGTGCTCTATTAATAAATATTGTGCTACTCCAAATAGCCCCAAGAAACTTTCTATTTTCTGATGAAGGAATTAGAAAACCGAAGCCATCCAATTTTACCTTAATATCCGCTTTTTTATATCCTAAGTAAAGCACTATAACCGGTGGATATATAATAGTTTGCAGTTTTTTACTTAATTCCGCATCCATATTATTTAATAGTGTAGAAAGCTTTAGTGCAGGCAGCGTAGCAAGCAAATTCGGAGTATTAATTTCTTTTATTTCATTATTTTGTGAATAGATTATTCTATATTTATCTCCGACTTTTATAATATCCTTCACTTCAGCTTGATAAATAATATTAAGATTTAATTTCTCCGTTAATGTGTTCGGAAGGATTTGCATACCACTTTTAAAGGAAAACATTTTTGCGTTCTGTTTACTTTGCTCCGCTCTTTTTTTTCTTTCTTTTGCTCCTTTTATCATTCCTTTTATTAGTCCGCCGTAAACTTCTTCCAGTCTATATAACTTAGGAAAAGCGGATTTAACACTTAATTTATTCGGATCACCTGCAAATACTCCGCTAACAAAAGGGTCAATCGCATATTTAAGGAACTCCTCTCCTAATCTTCTTTTTACAAAACTACCTAAACTTTGATAATAACCTTCTTCTGATTTGCCTATAAAAGGTTCAGCAAATAATCTCAGTTTACCTCTTGTCGAAAATAATTTTGTTTTTAAAAAAGGAAGTAATCCGGTAGGAAGTGAATGGAGTTTGTCATTCTTTAGGATGTACCTATTATTACCTTGTTCATTAGCATAAATCATCTCGTCTTTTAGACCAATCTCTTCAACAATCTGTCTAATTAACGGAGTAGTTTCCAAACCGCTATTGGGTCCGTAATCAATTAAATAACCTTCTTTTTCTTCAGTTATCATTGCACCGCCTGGCTTACTATTTGCCTCTAAAACAGTAATACTAAAGCCGGCTTTTTTAAGCCAAAAACTTGTAGCTAGTCCTGATATACCTGCACCGATTACAACTATCTCTTTTGTTTTCATATATTTATTTTAATTTATTTAATACAAGTTCACAAAGTGAATCAATAAAAATTTGGCTGTCATTTAGCCCTTTCATAACTATATAATTTTCAATCTTACATTCAGTTGCAACGTGTCTATATTCAATGTCTAATTCAAACAAAGTCTCTACATGGTCCGAAACAAAACTAATCGGAACAACTAGTAAATGTTTTTCACCGTCTTTTGATAACAACTCTATCATTGTATCAGTGCCCGGTTCTAACCACTTTACAGGTCCAACTTTACTTTGATAACACAATACATGCTTATGGGAAAAATTACGAGATTCCATTACTGCTTGAACAGAACCTTTTATATGATTATTATAAGGATCACCTTTTTTAACCAAACTTATCGGTGTTCCGTGTGCACTAAAAACTATTACTACTTTGCTCCGGATATTTTCTTCAAAACGGAGCAAGGTTTCGTCAATTCTTTCATTTATTGCTTTAATATACTTTGTATGATTAAAGTAATTATTAACGTAAAATAATTTATTTCTGTCACCTTTATAGTGCCTATTCCACTCATTAAATGAAGAGCCTGTTGTTGTAACCGAATAATGCGGATATAACGGGAGCAAAATTATCCTTTCATATCCTCTACTTTCAACATTTTTCACCACTTGCTCCGTTAAAGGATGCCAATATCGCATAGCAACATGAACATCTGCATCAACTCCCATGCTCCTAAGTGTTTTTTCCAACATGCTACGTTGAATCTCGGTAAATTCATTTATCGGAGACTTGCCACCAATTAATTTGTATTCTTCAGCTACTTTAGGAGCACGTTTCTTGCTAATAAAATTAGCTAATAACTTTTGTCCTATCGGAATTTTAAAAATATCAGGATCACAAAACAGATTCCGCAAAAAAGGTTGAACTGCTTCTAAACTATCCGGTCCGCCTAAATTAAATAATACTACGGCAATTCTAGACATAAATTATTTTCTCTCTTTCTATACTGTGCGGCTATATTTGCCTGAATCTTCTTTACGCTCAATATAACCGTCAAAATTCATAGCTATATTACGAATTAACAAACGCCCCATATCTGTAATTGATATCGTTTTATTATTTATTGAAAGTAAATTATCGTCACTCATTTCTTTAAGTCCCTTTAAACCAGCAGCAAAATACTCTGCAAAATTAATATTAAACTTATTTTCAACATCAGAAAAATTTATTTCAAAATCGCACATAATTTTGGTTATAACATAACGTCTTAATAAGTCATCATCATTTAAATAATACCCTTTTGTTACCGGAAGCGTTTCTTTATTTAGAAGGTTATAATATTCTTTTTCAGTTTTCATATTTTGGGCATAAATACGGTCTAATTGGCTAATACTTGATACACCAAATCCATATAAGTCAGTGCCGGCATTTGTGCTATATCCTTGAAAATTACGATACAATTTTTTCTCTTTTAATGCTATACTTAATTCATCATCCGGTTTTGCAAAATGATCCATTCCTATAAAAATATATCCTGCGGAAGTAAGTTTTTCAATGGTCATTTTTAATATCTTTAACTTCTCCTCCGGTTTAGGCAAGTCTTCAGATTTAATTAAACCCATATGTTTTTTAAACCATGGAAGATGCGCATAATTAAATACAGCTATTCTATCTGGCGAAATATTTATAACTGTTTCAACAGTCTTTTCAAATGATTCGTAAGTCTGAAACGGAAGTCCGTACATTAAATCTAAATTAATACTACTAAAACCGAGCTCCCTAACCCATCCAACAACTTCTCGCGTCAAATTTTCGGGTTGTATTCTATTAACAGCTTTTTGAACCCTCTCATCAAAATCTTGAACACCCATACTTATCCTATTAAATCCGCCTTCTTTTAATGCTTTCAAATGATCTTTAGTTAAACCTCGCGGATCAATTTCGCAACCGGCTTCAATAGTATCGCTGAAACTAAAAGATTTTGATATATAACTTACCAATTCAGAAATTTCATCAGGATTAAGATGAGTCGGAGTTCCGCCTC
>JAEXOD010000082.1 GCA_023447335.1 Bacteroidota bacterium | reverse complement strand
GAACAGTTTTGGATGGTGTTATTGATGTTTATCCAAATAAAATTGAATCCAAAACTACATTTTTAAGATATGATAGATTAAATAAAGTACTTGGTTTTAAGATAGAAAAAGAACAAGCCGATTTAATTTTAACTAAATTAGGTTTCATAATAATCAAGAAAGAAGAAGAAAGAATCGATGTTGAAATTCCAACTTTCAGACCTGATGTTGAGCGTGAAATCGATTTAATAGAAGAAGTAGGGAGAATATTTGGTTACGATAATATTCCTACTATAGAAAAAATAAGTGTTATTTTAGATGAAAAAATCGATCAATCTGCATTTAATGACGATTTACGTACGTTAATGTGCGGAGCGGGTTTTTTTGAAATTGTTACAAATAGTTTGTTGAACGAAACAACAGCAAATAAATTTGGAAAACCTATCAAAATGTTCAATCCGTTAAGTGCGGAAATGTCACATCTTCGTCCGACTTTATTGCCCGGTGGATTAATGACGGTTTCTAATAATCTTAAGGTTCGTCAAAAAAACTTGAAATTATTTGAAATAGGGCATGTTTTTGAAAGGTTACATGACGGCGAACTAAAAGAGTTTAGCGATTTTACGGAGTATGACAAAATCAATATTTTAGTAACAGGCAAAAGTTTAGACTCAGTTTGGTACTCAAAAGATAAAAATTATGATATTTATGACTTAAAAGGTTATGTAAAACAAATATTTTCTAAAATATCACTTGATATTTACAAAAATGATTTGTATTATTTTACTAACGAATTAAATTGGGAATACGGATTTAAAATTGAGGTAAATAGTAAGGTTTTAGGGATAGGCGGAAAGATTAAAAAAGAAATACTTAATCTTTTTGAAATAGACCAAGATGTTTATAGTTTTGAAATTAATTTGGATTTTATCAAAAATATTAATAAAAAAGGTAGAAATTTCAAAGAATTGAATAAGTTTCCGCCGGTATTTAGAGATTTTGCATTTGTACTAGATAAAAATATTGAATATATTGCAGTTATAGAATCAATATTTAAAGGTAGTACGAAACTTTTAAGAGATGTTAAGTTGTTTGATATATTTGAGAGTGATACTTTAGGAGAGAATAAACGTAGTTTAGCTTTTCAATTAGAGTATTACAATGAAGAAAGAACCTTAACCGAAGAAGAAGTAGAAAAAGATTTTTGGAAAACAATTGAGTTTGTTAAAAAAGAATTGAATGCTGAGTTAAGAGGAAAATAATTTGCCTGAAGCGACTAAATACGAATCTTTTTTTGACGAGTTGACAGCTTTAGAAAAACAGATTTACTTTTTCAAAAGAAAATACGAAGAGTTTTAGAGTTATAAGGAAGAAAATAAGTTGCGTATTAATGAACTTGAAAAAGAGAATATGTTGTTAAAAAATAGAGTAGAAGAACTTGAAGAAAAGTTAAAAACCGGAGATTACGTAAGCGGTCAATATATGGAAGATTTATTTAGCGGGCTTGAGGAAAAAACGAAATTGCGAAAACGAATTGATGATTTGATACAAAAAGTGGATAACCACTTAAGTTCTTAAACAAATTGGATGTACGCGGTTCAGGAAAAATGACTAATAAGAAGAAGCTTAAAGTTAATATATTTGGAAAAGAATACGCTCTTTTAGTAGAAAATGAAGAAATAGCGCTAGAATTAACTAAGTATGTAAATAATATATTTGAAGATACACTAAAAGATTTGTCTGATCAACCTAGAGAAACAATTGCAGTTATTTCTGCTCTAAATATTGCATATGACATGTTCGTTGAAAAAAATGAATATAGAGAGTTCAAGGTACAGGCTATCGATAGGATAAAGAAAATTAAGCTGCTTCTTACAGAGTCCAATAATCTTCCCGAAACGTCGTAAAAAAGATTTAGCCGTACCTCCAAAATACTTAATAAGGAACTGTTAATATAAAACCATAAGGGTTTTTGACTTGCGGTGCGTTTACAGGCCAGCTCCCATTTGGGTTTGCCTAACGGCAACTTGGAAGTGAAAAGCATCGGGCAAATTCCCACACTGTGTGGCTCGGGTTCTTCTAGTTTGTATTTTTGGTTGGTACGGCATTTAAATGTTTTATGGAGGAATAAAATGGATATAGTACTGATTATTGTAATAATATTGGTAGTTGCGGTTGCTTTTTTGGCTATCGGTTGGATTCTGGGTTCTAAAATAGGTCCTAATAATATTAAGTCTGCTGACATACGTGCTAAACAGATAATTGATGATGCCGAAAAAGAAGCTAAAAATATTAAAAAAGAAAAACTTCTTGAAGTAAAAGATGAATGGTTAAAGAAGAAACAAGAATTTGATAACGATATTAATCAAAGAAAGCAAAAGCTTTCAAATTTAGAAAGACAAGTAGAAAAGAAAGAAGAAGCAGCAGATAAGAAATTTGAGCAAGCAGCTCAAAAAGAAAAAGAAAATCAGAAGCATGAATCGGATTTGTTAAAAAAGCGTGAAGATCTTGAGCAAAAACATATTTTGCTCGATCAAAAAATTAAAGAACAGACCGAAAAGCTTGAAAAAATTGCTTCTTTAACTGCAGAAGATGCTAAAAAAATGTTAATTGATAGTATGATTAACAAAGCTAAAGCTGAATCTGCTCAACAATTAAAAGATATTAGAGACAACTATAAATTAGAAGCTAAAAAAGAGGCTCAGAAAATAGTTGTTCAAGCTATTCAACGTACTGCTGTTGATCATTCTGTTGAATCTACCGTTTCTGTTGTTCAAATTCAGAATGACGAAATGAAAGGTAGAATTATTGGTAGAGAAGGGCGAAATATTCGTGCTTTTGAAGCTGCTACTGGTGTTGATGTTATTGTTGATGATACTCCCGAAGCTGTTATTCTTTCCGCATTTGATCAATTTAGAAGAGAAATTGCTCGTATCTCTTTAGAAAGATTAATCGGAGATGGAAGAATACATCCTGCACGTATTGAAGAAGTTGTTCAAAAAGTACAGAGTGAATTAGAAGAAGAAATTCAAAGAGAAGGGGAAAATACTTTAATTCAACTCGGATTACATGGTATGCATCCCGAATTAGTTAAATACGTTGGTAAGATGAAGTATCGTAGCAGTTACGGTCAAAACTTATTACAACATAGTATTGAAGTAGCTTACTTAACCGGCGTTTTAGCTAGTGAAGTAGGTTTGGATCCTGTTATTGCTAAAAAAGCAGGTTTATTACATGATATCGGTAAAACTTTAGATAAAGCAGTTGAAGGACCTCACGCTTTATTAGGTTATGAGCTATGTAAAAAATATAAAGAACATCCGATAGTTATAAATGCTGTCGGTTCTCACCATGAAGATATTGAGATGGAACATCCAATATCTGCACTAGTTCAAGCTGCCGATGCAATTAGCGGCGCAAGACCGGGAGCGAGACGTGAACCGCTTGAAAGTTATGTTAAGCGTTTAGAAAATCTTGAAACTCTTGCAAAATCATTTGAAGGTGTTGCTAAAACTTATGCAATTCAAGCAGGTAGAGAAATTAGAGTTGTTGTTGAGCCGGATAAAATTGATGATGCAATTGCCGATCAATTAGCTTATGACATTGCTCAAAAGATTCAAGAAGAAATGGAATATCCGGGACAAATTAAAGTAACGGTTATTAGAGAAGTTAGAAAAATTAGTTACGCTAAATAGAAGTTGAAATATATTATTACAAAAGCCTGCTCCATTTGGAGTGGGCTTTTTTTTTGAGTTTAGTTTATAACAAAAGTTTTATTGCATGAAATTACTATAAAATCTTTAAAATAGATATATTATGGAATAATTGCCAGAACTAAGAAAACAAATTTTCAATATGGTAATATTTGAATTAAATAATTTTTACTATTTTGATATAACATTGAATACTTTTTTTGCAATATGTATTTGATAATGTATTTATAAAACTATAATAACCGACTTTCTCCTCCTTCTTGTTTTTAAGGATTAATTTTTATATATTTATTCATCATATTTTATAAAGATAAATTATGCAAAGAATAAGCAAGGACATCAGAAGTTTAATAGAGCTAAAACGTACTATTAAAAGCGGGTTTACAATATTGGCTTGAATATTTTCCAACAGATACTTTATGTCTAAATACAAAAATGAACCTTGCAATATTGCAGAGAATTAAAAGAATACTTTACGTCAAAATTTAGGATTTAATTAAATAAAAATGACTGCTAAATCATTAAACAAAAACTTACATAAAGCTAATAAAGCAAAAAAAGATGAGTTTTATACTCAACTTATTGATATTGAAAAAGAGCTTAAGCATTATAAAGAACAATTCAAAGGAAAAATTATATATTGCAATTGCGACGATCCTTTTGAAAGTAATTTTTTTAAGTATTTCGCGGGTAATTTTAAGGCATTGGGGTTAAAAAAACTTATAGCCACAAGTTACAAACCGTCTCCTATTGCCTATACACAATTAGGGTTGTTTGACGAAGATACAACTAATGACGACACAAATAGAGTCGCTATTAAGTTTATTATCAACGAAGTTAGTGATTTTAATAGTGACGGGGCTTTTGATATTCGTGATATAGCAGAACAATTAATAGCTAACAAAAATAATGAATGGGTACCATTGAAAGGAGATGGTGATTTTAGGAGTAAAGAAAGCATAGATTTGTTAAAACAAGCGGATATTGTTGTAACCAATCCCCCTTTTTCATTGTTCCGAGAATATGTTGCTCAATTAATTAAATTTGATAAGAAGTTTTTGATATTGGGACAGCAAGGAGCAGTAATATATAAAGAATTTTTTCCTCTGATTAAAGAAAATAAAGTGTGGTTAGGTTATGATAATGGTGGAACAAAGTGGTTTCAAGTCCCAATGGATTATGATATACCTACTGAATCTAGAAAGAAAATAGTTAATGGCGTACAATATTTTAGCATGGGAAGTGTTAATTGGTATACTAATTTGTATGTTGCTAGGCGGCATAAAGATCTTGAATTATATAAAAAATATAATCCTAATGAGTATCTAAAATACGATAATTATGAAGGAATTAATGTTAATAGGTTTATTGATATCCCCATGGATTATTGTGGTATTATGGGAGTCCCTATAACTTTTCTCGACCATCACAATCCGGATCAGTTCGAAATAATAGGATTAGATAGATATACTGGTAAGAATGGTGACAAAGATTTTACAATTAATGGAAAAATGTTATTTCGACGTATCTTAATTAAAAATAAAAAACCACAAAAATAATATGAAAATAGAATTACACAAAATTAAAATTGCCGAAGTAGTAAAAGATTATAAAGATAGTGCGGAAGAGGGCGTATCAGCTTTTGGCAGCAGGTTAGATATTCGTCCTAAATATCAGCGTGAATTTGTTTACAGCGGTAAACAGCGCGATGAAGTAATTAAGACTATTAAAAATGGTTTCCCCTTAAATGTGATGTATTGGGTTAAAAAAGAAGACGGTAATTTTGAAGTACTTGATGGACAACAACGAACTATTAGTATTGCTCAATTTGTTAATTGTGATTTTTCAATTGAATTTAACGGGCGAATTGCAATGTTTCATAATTTGACTAAAGAAGAGCAAGAAAGTATAATGAATTACGAACTTATGATTTATTATTGTGAAGGAAATGATAAAGAAAAGCTTGATTGGTTTAAAATTATCAATATTGCCGGTGAAAAATTGACTGATCAAGAACTTCGAAATGTTGTTTATACCGGTACATGGCTTTCTGATGCAAAGCTGAAGTTTAGTAAAACCAATTGCGTGGCTTATTTGCTTGCTAATGACGGTGGGCAATTGGTAACAGGTTCACCTATTAGACAGGAATATTTAGAAACGGCAATTTCTTGGATAAATAATAAAGAAATAGAAGTTTATATGGCACAACATCAGCACGATGAAAATGCTGATGAATTATGGATATATTTCCAAAAAGTAATTGAATGGGTAAGAAAAAATTTCACTAATTATCGTAAAGAGATGTCCGTTGTAAATTGGGGAGAGCTATATAACGAATTTAAGGATAAAATTTTTGATACTTCTAAGCTGGAAGAAGAAATAAAAGAATTAATGAAAGATGAAGATGTAACCAAAAAATCCGGTATTTATCCTTATGTATTAACTCGAAAAGAGAGATATCTTTCTATTAGAGCATTTTCTCCAAATATGAAGCGAGAAGCATATGAACGTCAAAATGGGGTTTGTCCGGCTTGCAACGAAGAATTTCCATTTTCGGAAATGGAAGCAGATCATATAAAACCATGGCATGAAGGTGGAAAAACAATAGCTGAAAATTGTCAAATGTTGTGCAAACAGTGTAATAGAACTAAATCAGGTAAATAGGTAATTATTAGGAGGGTGTTGGCGTGTTGTAATTTTGTAAATGAAAGAAGCAATACGCCCACTCGTAATTGTTTTTTGTAAAAATGAACTTTGTAAACATTTCCCAAATCAAAAACTTTTATTGGATACCTGCCTAATTTATCCAAGCTTAATTTTATAAAAGAAGAATAAAGAGTTTTAATATTTATTTAATAAAGTACTATAAACCAAGTCTTTAATTTTAGAATATCTTAATATTATAACGTTAATTATAAAAGTTGTACGCTTTTTAATTATTCCGATTCTTATCCCTAACTTAAAAAATCAGGTAGGCGTATTTACTCTAAAATTAATATTTAAACCTTTTATAATTATTTGCATATAATTCCAAGCTAATCCGATTCGTTTGGTATAAGAATTCGATTGCATAACAAATCTTAGGAAGTAGATTATAAATAATTACTGTATTTTGAGTATTTAAAAAAGAGCAATATTTTAAAAGTTAGTTTTGATTTTTGGGATTTATTTATTAATTTTATATAAAGGAAAACAAAAAGACGGCTTTTTTTGGTTGCAATATAGGTTTGGCGGTCTGGGTTTTCTTATTAATTAATGAATTAATAATTTTTATGGTAAACCATAAAATGGAGGTCGTATGAAAAAAAGTTTAACTACCCTAGTTATAATTTGTTTATTTTGTCTAAAATCAAATCTATTATGCCAAACACCTTTTTTTACTGAGTTTGATGGTATTCCGATATTAGCTCATTTTTGGAGCAGTCCGAATTATACTTATCAAAAACACAATTATCAAGATATTGTTGATGCGGGAATAGATGTTGCAATTTGTAATAGTATTTCAAAAAATGCTTTTGATGCTCTTTCTCCTTTTGTTAAAATAATACCCCAACAATATATGCTCGATCCAAACAGAAAACGTATTCCCTATTATACAGAAAGAGCTTATTCAGAATGGGAGGCGGAGGGTAATCCGAATTATGGATATCAATTATCGCACACGGGGATTGTTGTTGGGGAGGCAGTAAAGAATTGTGGTATTGCCGTTGATACTTTAATACAAGGACCAAGATATTCACAACTTTATTCTTCGTTATTAGATACTGCTTATATCTTTAAATATGCTGCAAACTTTCGACTGAAAATAGTGGCAAATCCATTAATTCCGAAACCGGAATTTTCTATCGATACAAATATAGTTTGTTTAATTTTTGTATCAACTGAATATAATGAAGGGGTTCAGCATTATAAAAGATTATCCATAGATACAATCAGGGTAAATGAATTTATTAAAGGATATAATGAGTGGAACGAGTTTAAGATTAATTATAATTACAACAACAAAAGTATGGTACCTCAAAACTTTTTAATTTCTCATTATAAAATCGACCATCCAAACGGAACAAAAATATGGAAAACAATTCCAAATGTTCAATTTAAAGTTATCTGGCTTGGATTGAACTATTTAGATCTTTATGTAGATAAAGTAACTGTTTTTGATGATGAAGGGGAAAAACTAAAAAACAATGAATTTCAGACTTATAAAATGATTAATGATGAAATTAATAATGTGTTTGATGGTTTTTCAAATCCGTCTCAGATTGTTACTTGGGCACCACTTGAAGAACCTAACGTTATTGACAATCTTGAATGTATTAAAATGATTGATAATTATTTATATGAACAAAAAGGAGTAAGTTTATACTCTTCATTGGCAGGAAGTATGGATGGATTATTGCAAACCACACCAAGCCCAATTTATAAAGTCGATGAGTTTTGGAAGAGAGCTCAGTATAAAGGATTAAAAATTAATAACCATTTGTTTCATTATCCATATGATGAAAACAATCTAACGAACTGGAAGTCGAATATTTATAATATGTTACAAAATCATCTAAATAGACTTAATAATTATGATTCTAATTTTATGTGTAGCGTACAAACAGGGCAATGGGTTGTGGATTCCAACCATGATGAATTAAGATATAAACCAACACCTGCTCAATTTAAATACAATATAAATGTTGATTTATTATATGGAGCAAAAGGTATTGAGTTGAATCAATATTATTATTTTTATTATGATAATGATACAACTAATGCAGATACAACTAAAAGGAATTCACTTGTATGCGTGCATTCGGATTCGCACAATATTAATGATGAAACATATTTCACTCCATTATGGTATACTTTAAAAGATGAAATTTCGCCCCGTTTACATGGTGATTTCGGCAAACTATTAAAAAAGTTATCTCAAAAATCGCAAAGTAGCTTGGAAGATAATTCAGAAGTACAGTTGGAAGATGCAAAATTTACACGAATATCAAATAATTGTGATTATGATGTCGGAATATTTAATGATGTAAATTTCCATAAATATTCAATGGTTGTTTCTCGCTGGTACAATACAGACACAAATAGAATAAAAATTGAATATAATAATTTAGAACAAAAAAATTTTATCGTTAAAGAATACTATTCTCCAAAAGATTCTATAAAATATGTAATAAACGGAAAACTTACAATATATAGCACGCTCTTCCCAGGTACATCCTGTTTATTTGAAATAAAACCCATTGTAATACATGGGGGACAATTATTGGTTGATGATTTTGTTACCGATAATATGGAATTAATTGGAAACTTAGAAATTCCGACGAATAAATCATTAAAAATATCAAGTAATTGTACATATACGGTAAGCGGAGAATTGTATGCGAGAAACGGTTCAAGTATATGTTCAGACCATAAAGGAGATATTATCTTTTCAGGCAGTGGTAAGTACAGACATGAAACATGGGGGAGTTCATTATTTTGTGCATCACATAACGAACATCCAAGATTGATTTGGGGTTCTTTGCAGGGTGACCAAACGTATGGAGTTTATCGAAAGTCGGGCACAACTTATATTTTGATTGCAACAATTTATTCAACTGATAACAATATTAAACAAACCTATATCGATTCAAGTATAACGATATATAATGGGCAACTTGCAGGAAGTGAAGTGTATTATAAGATAAGCAGAATTTCAGGTGGTAGAACTTATTTTACAAACGAGGTATCTGTAACTATAAGTAATCAATCAATGGAAAAGCAGAATACATTTATTAAGGAATTTGCTATTGAACAAAATTACCCAAATCCATTTAACGGAATTACTTCAATTAAATATATGATTCCCGAAAGCGGTATTGTAAGAATAAAAATATTCGATATATTAGGCAGAGAAATAAAGTTTTTTAATGAGGGAGAAAAAGAAGCAGGAATGTATGAATTTAAGTTTAATAGCGGTGAATTATCAAGCGGAATTTATATTTATTCAGTACAGTACAATAACAAAATATTAAGCAAAAAAATGCTTTTAATGAAATAAGGGACAATCATGAAAATATATATAACATTGGCACTTTTATTAATTAATCTTTTGCTTAATGCCGAAATTAGATATGTAAGTAAAACGGGGAGCAGCACCGCTCCCTATACTTCATGGGAAACAGCGTGTGACAGTTTGCAAAAATGTTTTGATTATTGCAACAATGGGGATACCGTATATGTTGATAGAGGGATTTATAGGGAATCAATTTATATAAACACAAAGGATTTAACTATAATAGGTGTTGATACCGATGAATGTATAATTGACGGAACAGGTATTATACCAAAAAATATGGATGCTTGTTTTTCAGGCGATGATTCTATGTTGATAATGAAGGGATTAACCATAAAAAAAACCGAACAATTTTCAAAAATATATTCGGCGCTATTTTTCATTAATAAATCATTAATTATAGAAAATTGTAGGATAGATTCTTCTATTAAAGGATTGAGCACCTGTTCAAATTGTGTTATTAAGAACAATATTTTTTTTAATAATGGGATGGCATTGGATTTATTTACTCTAAGTGATCCTTTAGTTTTTGAAATATCTAATAATTATATACAAGTTAAAGAGACAGTACATCAAATTGGCGGAATATACGCTAATTGGGGTGGTAAGTTCATTATCAAAAATAATTATATTAATGTTTTAATAAATAATTCACACAATACAGGAATTTTTGTTAAATCAAATGAAAGAGTTGAAATAAGTAATAATATTGTAAGTAATTTTAATAATAATATTGAAATACGCACATGGCCAGCTCCGCCTTATGATTCATCATTTGTTACAAATAATACTTTATTAAATAGTAAATATTCAAGTATTGTTACAGGGGGCTATGGTCAGTTTTATTGCTTTAAGAATAATATACTTGCACATAACGCAAAAGGCATAAATCTAACATATGCACAAAATTTTCAATCTGATTACAACTTGTTTTTTAACACAATCGGAGATAATTATACAAATTATTCACAGGGCGAACATGATGTTTTTGCAGATCCCATGTTCGCAAAAGATACCTTATATACATTGGGTGCCATAGATAATTTTAGGTTGCAAAAATTTAGCCCTGCAATAGATACGGGAGACCCAAGTATATTGGATGTTGACGGTACGAGGAGTGATATAGGGATGTTTGGCGGACCGAGCGGTATTAGTTACGAATATCAGGATTTAGCTCCGAAAGTAGTTAAAAAGCTAAAGGCGGTTTATGAACCCGATACCAATAGAGTGAAACTTACATGGAAACCGAATACCGAAGCAGATTTAAAACAGTATTACGTTTATAAAGATATAAACCCAAGCTTTACGTTAGACAGTACAAAAAGAATCGCAATATTAAGCGATACATTATTTTACGATAAACTTGAAAAAGGAACACAAAAAGTATATTACAAAGTAACTGCAACAGATATAGCAGGTAACCAAAGCTACCCAAGTGCTGAAGTAAATGTAACAATAACAGATATAAACGAAGTTACCATAACTGATAATTACGAATATGCACTATACCAAAATTACCCAAATCCTTTTAATCCGACAACAACCATAAGTTACAGCTTAAAGGATGAAAGCGAAGTTAGAATAAAGATATATGCAATAACAGGTGAGTTAATAAAAACAATAATTGAAGGTAACAAAAACAATGGGTATAACGAAACCCAAATAGATTTAAGTAATATGGCAAGCGGCATATATTTGTACAGATTGGAAGTAACGGGCAAAGGGAAAATACCCGTATTTAATGACTTGAAGAAAATGGTTTTGGTAAAATAATTTTGAATTTTGAATTGTTAATTTTGAATGCCCGAATCCATTAAAATGGATGAGGTATTTAAGAAATGTTAAATGTTGGAGATGAAGAACTCGCAACCCATGAATTCATTCATGGGGGCGAGGTAAAAACCCAGCCCATGAATTTATTCATGGGGGAATATGTTTGTATATAAAATCAAAACGTTTATTATTACCCATACAAGCAAGTATTTGATGGGTTTGTTTACCACTATCTAAAGATAGCGGTAATTGAGTAAACACATATTTAATATAGCAATTGTTATTTATTCGTCTTTTTAATTACCACTATTTTCAAATAGTGGCTACGGAGCGGTGAATAAAAACCAATGTCACCTCTACGAGGCTAAAACATTTTCGTGGGTTTGTGTTAAAAAATGTCGCTCCTCCTGAACTGAATTAAGTGCTAAATGTTAAATGGTTAGTGTTAAATAACTAAAATAAACCTCTCCGTTTTGGAAAAAGGGAATTCATTATTCAAAATTGATGGACTTCCCATAAATCCTTCTTTTATATTGAAAATCTCGATTCAAAAACAATTTTAAATGTTTGTGTTAAAATTAAGTGTAACAATTTACACAATTATTGCGTTAATATTTTTGTGATGAATATGAGAATTCAAATATCTTAAAAAATTTCTTTCATTTTTCTAAAATTATTCATAAATTCAATTTGGTTACTAAACATTATTTGGGGAAGGTATGTTATCCAAACGTTCAAACTATTATTATTTTATAATTGCAATTATTTCTGCTTTTATTGTTCTATACCTCACAAAACTTATTTGGGATATACGTTTAAATGCTTATAATGAGCAACTATCAAAACAAACTATTTTGATAAGTAAAATAATTAGTTTAGAAAAAATAACATCACTTGATAGTATTGAGGCACAGAAAATAAAGCGCAATTTAGATTTAGTTAAAACAATAGTCCCCGAATTACATTCATTCGAAATATTTACCATAACTTCAGATAAATCGGTAACCCCCGTATTTTGTCAGAAACACTTAAAAAGCTTTCCGTATCTTCATCTCGTTTCAGATAATAAAATTAACATTTTTAGCGGAAGAGTTCGCGAAACCGAAAGTGTTTATGTGTATAAAACAATACACTTAAAAAATAAAAATATTATTCTATTTTTGAATTTTGATTCATCAGAATGGCTATTCACGGTATATGAAAATTTGCTATTTGTTTACATTTCTATAGTAATTATTATTGCTTTAGTCTTTTTAATTTTACGATTCAACAAAAAGACCTCAAAATATAAAAAGGGATTTGAGGAATTAAAGGGGGTTGAAGATCAACTTAAAGATGCCACAATAAGTCTTTCATTGGCAATGCAAGTTGGCAAAATAGGCGTTTGGGATTATGATATAAAGAATGATAAACTAATGTGGACTGATCAGATGTTTGATTTATACGGCATTACAAAAGATGAGTTTACAGGCAATAATAGCTCTTGGGTAAATTTACTTGAAGAAGAAAACAAACAATCCACTTTAGATATTTTTAATAAGGCATTAACTTGTAATTCCGATTATAAAACCGAATTTAAAATAAGAAGAAAAGACGGCGAAATTCGATATATAAAAGCTTTGGGCAAAGTTCAATGCAGCAATAATCAACCTATTAAAATAATTGGTGTTAATTGGGATATTACAGAAGAAAAATTAGCCGTAGAAAGATACAAAGCACATGAAGAAAATTTTAACTCGTTTTTTGAGACAATTGATGATATGATTTTTATAGGGGACAAAACGGGGAGAATATTTTATGTTAACAGTTCAGTTTATAATAAACTTGGCTATAGTAATGATGATTTAAGTTTAATGCACATGCTTGACCTTCATCCTGAAGACAAAAGAGTTGAAGCAGAAATGATTTTTTCAAAAATGTTTAACGGAGAAACAGACACATGCCCGCTTCCCCTTATAAAAAAAGACGGGACTTTGTTACCTGTCGAAACACGAGCATGGTTTGGTAAATGGGATGGGAAAGATGCAATTTTTGGTATATCTAAAGATTTGTCTTTTGAACAAGAATCTCTTCAAATGTTTAACAAAATGTTCAACAACAATCCGGCATTAATGGCTGTAACCACCATTCCCGAAAGGCGTTTTATTCAGGTTAACGAGGCATTTATAAACAGAACCGGTTATTCAAGAGAAGAATTAATTGGGAAGACATCTCAAGAGTTAAATGTATTTGCCGATAAAAACGATTATGAAAATATTTCTCACATATTAGCCAATAACGGTCGAGTATATAATACAGCTATTAAGGTTAGAACTAAAACCGGTGAAATTTTATCCGGTTATTTTTCCGGAGAAATAATTGAAAGTCAGGGACAAAAGTACTTTTTAACTGTTATGATAGATATCAGTGAAATAAAAAAACTTGAAGACGAAATGCTTCTTCAAAATAGTTTTTATAATACGATTTCAATTATTGCCGGTAGATTAATTCAAGCTGATACAGAAAATATTGACAAGGAAATAACCACAAGTTTAACCATGCTTGGGGATTTTAATAAGGTTGACAGAACATATATTTTTGAATTGGATGATGAAAACGATATAATTAACAACACTTATGAATGGTGTGCAGAAGGGATTTCACCTGAAATTGATAATTTACAAGGTATTCCTTTTTCATTTATTCCGTATTGGAAAGAGAAATTTCTAAAGAACGAATTTGTATATATTGAAAACGTTAATGATTTACCTGAAAATAGAAGTTACGAAAAAGAAGTCTTAAGTGCTCAAGGAATTCAATCATTATTAACGGTACCGATATTTTATGGTCCTTCAATTATCGGATTCATGGGTTTTGATAGCGTTAGAACTAAAAAAAGCTGGAACGAACAAGTAATTATTTTATTACGTCTATATGCCGTTATTTTAGGCGGAATTCTATTTAAAAAGAAAGCGGAAATAATTTTATTAACGGCAAAACAAGAAGCAGAAATTGCAAATAAATCAAAAAGTTTATTCTTGGCAAATATGAGCCACGAAATCCGAACTCCCTTAAATGCTATTATCGGTTTTTCACAGTTAATGAACCGAGATAAAAACTTGACCTATACTCAAAAAGAATACAACTCTTCAATTATTAAAGCCGGAGAGCATTTATTAACACTTATTAATGATATTCTCGAACTTTCAAAAGTTGAAGCCGGGAAAATGATACTTAACAATGCAAAAATCAATCTTCATTTATTGTTAGAAGATATTTATACAATTTTTAAAGAAAGAGCATTAAATAAAAAACTACATTTAATTTTTGAAAAGTCCGATGATTTACCAAAGTTTGTTTTAATTGACGAGGCAAAACTAAGACAAATATTTGTAAATTTAATAAGCAATGCCGTTAAATTTACGGAAGAAGGAGGAATTTCAGTCCGTACCAAATTAGTAGTAAAAAACAATAAAAACTACTTATATTCAGAAATTGAGGATAGCGGAATAGGCATACCAGAAGCCGACCTTAACCAATTATTTAGACACTTTGTTCAAACAAGTACCGGAATAAACAAAGGCGGAACCGGATTAGGTTTAGCGTTAAGCAAGGAACTTGTTACTTTAATGGGAGGAGAAATAAGCGTTAAAACTGAATTCGGAAAGGGTTCAACTTTTTGCTTCTATGTTGAATTAATCGAAACCGAACTTTCGGAATCTGATATTAACAATCATAAAAATCATAAACGAGTTAAGTCAGTAATGCCAAATATTGCCCCGCCAAAAATTTTAGTTGTTGATGACCGTCCCGAAAATTTACGCGTGGTTGATAATTTATTAAAAGCTGTAGGTTTTGAAACAAATATTGCAGCAGACGGATTAGAAGCTGTTAAGAAGTTTGAAGATTGGAAACCTAATTTAATTTTAATGGATCTTAGAATGCCTGTGTTAGACGGTTACGAAGCTACTCGAATGATTAAATTTAGCGAAAGGGGAAAAGATACTCCGATAATTGCATTAACCGCTAGTGCATTTGAAGAAGAAAAAACACGAGCAAAAGCAGTAGGAGTACAAGGTTATATACGAAAACCATTCCGCGAATCGGAACTTTTTGACATGATTGCCGAATTATTAAAAATAGAGTATCTGTATGAAAACGAAGAAGAAGATAAATTACAATTAGCTATTTCCCAAACTGAAGATGTTGTTTTAAGCTACATTAACCAAGTTCCTTTAGCTATTATAAAAAAACTTCTTTCAACAATAAAAATTGCTGATGTTGACGGTTTTATTGATACGGTCGAAAGAATAGAATTTATAGAACCCAAACTAACTCGATATCTGCTAAACTTAGCCAATAATTATGAATACGAAAAAATTGAAGATTTATTGAATAAATACGAAGGGAAAAAATGACAGATATAATTAACCAACCTCCAAAAGTACTTATTGTAGATGACGTACCGGCAAATTTAAAAGTTTTAAGCGATATACTTAGAGATGAAGGATATAAAATACGCCCCGTTACTTCCGGTTCTCAAGCTATACAAGTAGCCGAAAAAGTATTACCTGATGTTATTTTGTTGGACATAATGATGCCTGATATTGATGGTATTGAAACTTGTAAATTACTTAAAGCCGACCCTCGCCTTGCCGATATCCCTGTTATTTTTATTAGTGCGTTAAGCGAGTCCGATAGTATAGTAAATGCCTTAAGCGTAGGCGGTGTTGATTATATTACCAAACCTTTTAAAATTGAAGAAGTTAAAGCAAGGGTTGCAACACATATTAAAATTAATTTACAAAGAAAACAGCTTGAAGAACTAATTTCAGTACGTAATAAATTTGTTTCTGTTTTAGCACACGACCTACGTAACTCGGTTCAAGTATTTTTAGGTATGAGTGAAATTCTATCAGATGACTTAAATGCATTTCCCCCGGAAGAAACAAGGGGAATTCTCAAAGACATGAACCTAAGCGCTAAAAACATCAATCATACTTTAGAAAACTTGCTTGAATGGTCTAATTTGCAATCAAAAAAAATTGCTTTTAATCCCGAACCGCAAAACATTTTTGAGCTTACCAAAAACTTATTAAAATCACTCTCACAATCTACCGCAAATAAGAGCATTTCAATTGTAAACGATATTGACCCCACTCTTAATTTATCGGTTGATAAGTATATGGTCACATCCGTTTTTCGCAACTTGCTTTTAAATGCAATTAAATATAGTAACGAAAACGGGAAAATTATTATCGGTTGTAAAACCGGGGATTCTGAAAACACTTTTTTTGTTCAAGATTTTGGGAAAGGTATTTCGGAAGAACTTTTAGAAACATTATTAACATTAAAAACAAAAATTACTTTAAAAAATGAAGGAGATGAATTTTACTCCGGTCTCGGCTTATTAATGTGCAAAGAATTTATAGAATATCATAACGGCAAAATATGGATTGAAAGTAAAGAAGGAGAAGGAAGCACAGTCTATTTTAGTATTTAACACTATCTATTCTCTTATTAAAGTATATATTCTAAAATTAATGAAAAATTTTTACATTGGGCAACATGTATTATTTTACTATTTTTGAAACTTTAATAATATTAATATGTTTTAAAGCCTATAATAAAGTATTGGGTATATAATGAAAAATCTACTTTTTTCCTTTCTTTTTGCAGTTGTTATAATAAGTTGTGCAGCTAAAAATTATGACTCGGAAGACAACAACAAAAATATTGATACTAATAAAGTTTTAGTTCCCGAAGCAAAATATACACGAATAAATCAGATTGTTACAGAGATTTTAACTCGTGCTCACTTTCGTAAAGCTACTTTGAGTGATTCTTTGTCTTCGGTAATTTATGATAATTATCTCGAAAATTTGGATAATCAAAAATTATACTTTCTAAAAGCGGATATTGATAAATTTGAAGAATATAGATTAAACTTTGATGAATTTTTAAAATACGGAAAGCTTGATATTCCTTTTGATATTTACAATTTGTATAAAAACAGATTTAACCAAAGGATGAAATACATCTTTTCAGTATTAAAAGAAGGATTTGATTTTAACGTTGACGAAAGTATTGTGATAGATCGTTCAAAAAGTTCATGGGCAAAAGATGAAAATGAGCTTAATGACATTTGGCGAAGAAGAATTAAAAACGATTGGTTAAACTTAAAACTTTCAGGTAAAAAAGAAACTGAAATAGCCGAAACGTTAAAAAAACGTTATCAGACAATGCACAAATATATCTTGCAATCACAGAATGATGACGTGTTTCAGGTTTATATTAATGCTTTTGCAGAAGCAGTCGATCCTCACACAACATATTTTTCTCCCAAAAGCAGCGAGGATTTTAAGATTGATTTAACTCTTTCTTTAGAAGGGATAGGAGCTCAACTCTCTTTAGATAACGATTATACAAAAGTTTCTAAAATTATTGCCGGCGGACCAGCCGAAAAAGGAGGACAGTTAAAAGAAAACGATAGAATTATTGCCGTAGCACAAGGAGAAGACGGAGAGCCTGTTGATGTTGTTGGCTGGCGACTTGATGATGTGGTAAAATTAATACGTGGCGCCAAAGGCACTTTAGTACGCCTTTCCGTTCTCAAAGCCGATGCTGGAGTTGATGCACCGCCTGTCGAAATCAAAATAATACGCGAAAAAATTAAACTTGAAGACCAAGCCGCAAAAAAGAAAGTAATTGAGATTGAACAAGACGGAACAAACCATAGATTTGGTGTAATTGAGATCCCTACTTTTTATGCTGATTTTGAAGGTAAAAGTAAAGGTGAAAAAGATTATAAAAGTACTAACCGAGATGTGAGAAAACTTTTACAAGAGTTGAAGTCTGAAAAAGTTGAAGGCGTAATTATTGATTTACGAAACAACGGAGGGGGTAGTTTACAAGAAGCCATTGAATTAACCGGTTTGTTTATACCCGAAGGTCCTGTTGTTCAAGTAAAAAATACTTACGGAGAAATTGATATCGAGGACGATCCTGATCCAACACAAGTTTACGAAGGTCCTTTGTTTGTTATGGTTAACAAGTTCAGTGCTTCTGCAAGTGAAATTTTTTCTGCTGCAATTCAAGATTACGGACGCGGAGTTATAGTGGGAGAACAGACCTATGGGAAGGGTACTGTTCAAACAATTTATGATATAAATAGATATCTTAGAACTGATCAGCCTTTAGGAGAACTAAAACTTACTATCGCAAAATTTTATAGAATTAGCGGCGGAAGTACTCAACATAAGGGTGTAATTCCGGATATAGTATATCCTTCAGTTTTAGATGCTAGCGAATACGGAGAGAGTTCTCAGAAATCAGCTTTACCATGGGATCAAATTAATAGTGCTTATTACACTAAGATTTTTGATATAAATAAGTATTTACCCAAACTAAAAGAAGCCCATGATAAAAGGATTAAAAATAACGACGAGTTTAAATACCTTTTTGAAGACATTAAAGAATACAAAGAAATAAAAGCAAAGAAAACTTATTCTTTACTTGAAAGCGAAAGAAAAGCTGAACGCGAAAAAAACGAAAAGAAGAAAAAAGATAGAGATAACGAACGCTTAAGCAAAAAAGAAGTAAAATTAAATGAAAAGGAAGAAGTAAAAACGAAAAATCTAAAAGTAGAGGATCCTTTGTTGGAAGAAACAGGGCATATTTTTACTGATTTCATTAACTTAACCGCTAAACGCTAAAAGATGAAGACAAACGCAGTTAGAATTCTTGAATCGGCAAAAATAGAATTCCAAACTTATGAATATGCTTTTGATGAAAACGCTTTAGATGCCGTTTCTGTGGCAAAAAAGATAAATGCAGAACCGGAACAGGTTTTTAAAACCTTAGTGTCAAAATCGGAAAACATTTATTTAGTTTTCTGCATTCCAGGTAATTATGAGCTTAACTTAAAAAAAGCAGCCGCTACCGCAGAAGTTAAAAAAATTGAGATGTTACCGCTTAAAGAGTTAACCAACGTTACCGGCTATATAAGAGGCGGTTGTTCACCTGTGGGGATGAAAAAGCTTTTTCCGACATATATTGATGAAACAGCTTTATTATTTGACATGATTTATGTTAGTGCCGGAGTAAGAGGGATGCAGTTATATATTAAGCCAAACGATTTGGCGACGGTAATCGGAGCAAAATTTGCCGATTTAATATAAATTTTCTTTATTTTTAAAGAAAATTTTTATATATTTACGAACTTAAATATTTTGGAGTAAAAAATGGCTAAACAACAAACTTTTGCCGATAAAAACAAAGCAAAATTAAAATCGTCGATTGTTAATTTAAAACACATTAAAACTGTTAAAACAGCCGAAGGAAATTACAAATTCCGCGAAACTTTTGTAAAATTAGAAGATATTAACAAAGTTAACGACTTAGTAAAGTAATATTACAAAAATTATTGCTTATAAATACACTCTTTGTTTTTACAGGGAGTGTTTTTCATTTTAAACCCTCATCTTATTAAATTATATTATACTTTTATGTAAAAATTAAGCTTGTTAATGTGTTAAATTAAGTATTTAACCGAGTAATTTAATGACTTAGTGTAATTTTAACGAATATTTCGATATCTTATATTTTTTCTACATGAATTAATTTCCTTTTTCTCACACCCCACTGTTTTTTGCATTGCATTTAACCGCAATTTTTCTTATTCTCTTTAAATTTCACAACTGTAGGAGAACCCATGCTTTACAAGGCTTTTAGCTTCTCTTCTTTTAGTAAGTCTAAATACGCAAACAATTTAAGTGATCAAGAATTAAAAGAATTGGAATTAGTTTCGCATATTCTTCCTTTCAAAGTTAACAATTACATTCTTGATGAATTGATTGACTGGAATAACAAAGAAAACGATCCGATGTTTAATCTATATTTTTTTAATAAACATATGTTACATTGCGGGCAGTTAGATTTATTACAACTCACATATTTTAACACTTCAACACTCGAAGAAAAGGAGTTAATAATTAAACAAATCAGGGCGGAACTTAATCCTCACCCCGCAAAACAAATGACTGCGAACGTACCTCTGTTAAACAATAAACGGGTTAAAGGATTACAACACAAATATAAAGAAACGTGTTTAATTTTCCCTAAATCAGGACAAACATGTCATTCATATTGCACTTTTTGTTTTAGATGGGCTCAATTTATTGGTGATGACGACCAAAAATTTTATACCGATACTTCAGGCTTGCATTTTGAGTACATCAAACAGCACAAAGAAATAACCGACTTGCTATTCACCGGCGGAGATCCGATGATAATGAGTATTTCAAAACTTAGAGAAGTTATTTCTCCTTTCTTGGGCAAAGATTTTGATCACATTAAAAATATTCGAATTGGTACTAAATCTATTGTTAATTTCCCTTATAAATTTGTTAACGACAAAGAAACATCTGAACTCCTTAGTTTTTTTGAGGAAATTATAAAATCAGGCAAGCATTTATCTGTTATGGCACATATAAATCATTGGATTGAAATGAATACAGATGCATTTAAAACTGCCGTTTTTAATATTCGAAATACCGGAGCAGAGATACGAACGCAATCCCCCATTCTTAATAACATAAACGACTCTTCGGAAGTTTGGATTAAAATGTGGCAACAGCAAGTTAAATTGGGACTAATTCCTTATTATATGTTTATTGAACGTGAAACCGGAGCAGAAAGATATTTTAACATTCCGCTATATAAAGCTTTTAACATATTTAAGGATGCTTACAAACAAGTCGGAGGACTTTGCAAAACAGTAAAAGGTCCTTCAATGTCTTCAATACCGGGTAAAGTTGTTATTGACGGAATAATTGATATTGAAAATAAAAGATATTTTGTGCTAAATTTTTTGCAAGCACGAAATCCTGAATGGATAAAACAACCGTTCTTAGCCGAATATGATGAAACTTCAACATGGTTATTTCAATTAAAACCATTTGGCGGAAAATTCTTTTTTTCCGATGAATTAGAAGAAATAGTAGCTTGATTATTTTCTTTTTAGTATAGTTAAAGTGATGTCGTCTGATTGAACAGCTTCACCTCGGAATCTATATATTCCGCTTATTATTCTCTCTTTCAGTTCTTCGGTATTACTTTCTCTATATTTTACAATTGTTTCTTTTAACCTGTTTTCTCCAAATTGCTCGTTTCAATAAAATGACAAATTATAATAAAACACAAATGTTTATCTTTATCATTTTGTTAGGAGCATTAACGAGAACCCTCCTAATGTTTTTGCCGCTAACTCTTTATTTAATTTAAATAAAATCTTCCTTGGAATTACTGCAGTTTTAGATTTGAATGAATCAAAAGGCAAATCAACCAACACTGCTGTAAAGAAAAAGTCAACAATTTCATAACCGGCATGTTTTAACGTTTCTATTGCGGTTTCTTTGGTAAAAAAATGCAAATGTCCAAAAGAATTCCAATTTTTCATTAAAATATTTCTCAAAATCCCCTGTACGGTAATTTCCAAGGGGATATGAAATATTTTATATTCGGCTCTATTTTTACATTTTCTTAAAAAATTAAAATAATCATCTATATGCTCAATAACATCTATAAAAAGTAGTATATCGGCTTTTTCTGTTGAGCATAAAAAATCCTCGTTTTTAAAAGTAAGTCTTTTTGTTTCTTTATGTTTTGCAATTTTAATAGCATCTGGAGCAATATCATATCCTATAAATTCAACATTATTAGGCATTGAGTTGTGCAAGCAAGTTAATATTTCGCCGACCCCACATCCGACTTCAATTATTGATTTTGGACAAATCTTGTTAGTTTCAATCATATTTAATACATGATTCGCTTTCCATTTCGAGTCCTCAGCGTGCCAAGTCGGATTATTTGCTAAATATTCACCATTTTCATGAGTATAAAATTTATTCATTTAAATTCCTTCATTTCCCTAGCATCAACTTTGTATAATTAATATAAATTGAATTTTTAAACCGTTTTTTATAATTTCATTTGGTTAAAACAACTTGCGAAAAATATAAATTAACTTACTTATTATTTTCTTTTTAGTATAGTTAAAGTGATGTCGTCTGATTGAACAGCTTCACCTCGGAATCTATATATTCCGCTTATTATTCTTTCTTTCAGTTCTTCGGTATTACTTTCTCTATATTTTACAATTGTTTCTTTTAACCTATTTTCCCCAAATTGCTCGTTCTGTTCGTTCATTGCTTCCGTTATTCCGTCAGTATAAAAAACAATAAGATCGCCTTGTTCAGGAATAATTTCAATATATTCTAACATACTCGGAAAAACACCTTTATCGTTAAATCCGATAGCCAATCCTTTCGGAGAAATTTCTATAATGCGTTCTTCTTTTTTAGAATAGTGATATACCGGATTATGACCGGCTCTTGACAAATTTATTTTACCTGTTTTATCTATTATTGCAGCAATTATGGTTAAAAATATCCCGTGAGGAAGATCTGAAGATAAGATATTTTTTAAATTTATCAGTAAATCTTTTGGATTGTAATACAAATTAACCAAGGAATGAATTATGGCTCTTACCTGCACCATAAACAAAGCTGCCGACATACCTTTACCGGAAATATCCCCCACTAAATAATAAAGTGTATCGTCTTTTTGTTTTATAAAATCAAAATAATCTCCGCTAACAACTTTCGCCGGCTCATAAAATATTGATATCTCATAGTTTTCGTTAACCGGCGGTTCGGATGGAACTAAACTATTTTGCACTTTACTAGCAATATCAAGCTCACTCTTTAAACTAAGTTTATCTGCAAGCTCAAAAGCTATTAGTAGATTTATTATAATAAAAGATAATAACAAATAAGGTGTATTATTGGAATTTAGACCTATAACAAAAACTATTAATGCAACAAAATAAAATATTCGTCTTGCTGGGGTTAATTTAAGAACAAACGCATTAAATAAACCTTTAACAAATCTAAAACCCCTTACAAGCCTACTATCGTTTGGATCAGGTTTTGGTATGTTTGCGGCAAAGAACTCGTAAACTTCCGCAGATTCTTTTTTTATTAATCGCTCAATTTCCGAGTAACTTAAGTCACTGGTATATAATTCAAATAGTCGTCTTAGTCTGTTAGCCATTTTAACTTAATTTTTATAATTTTAGACGTATTAATTTACATAACGATAACTTTATTCCAAAGTTTTTTAAAAATTATTTTATATTTTTGTATCTTAATAACAAAAATAGTTGAGTAATATTTGAAAAAGTTGCTTTTATACACCACATTATTTCTTAATTCGTTATTATTTGCACAAACTAAAAGTAATTTAGAAAAGATAAATTTATTGTTAAATGAGGTATGCGGAGATATAAAAGCGAATATAACAGATACTGTAAAGCTTAACTTTCAAGCTCCTGCTAATTTGTATTTTTTAAAGAATAGAACCGAAATATATTTATTAGAATCAGATATTTTTTTAAATGATAATTCTTTTGATACCTTAACTTTTGTAATTGAAGAAGCGGGAATTTCATATGAAAATATCACAAAAACCGGATTCTTTGGAGACTATATAGTAGAACGTTACGCTAATATAAAAGGGACTTATTCATTAAAAAAACAAGGTAATATTATTTTAGCAAAAGATTTTAATCTAACCAATAAAGATAGCGTAGACTACGAGGATATAAATAAGCTTGAGAATTATTCACTTCCTTTTACGCGTGGTAACTCACCTCCTGAACCAATAACTCCCTCAATTATAGAACCATTAATTGCAATAAGCGGTGCTGTTTTAACAGTTGTATTGTTTTTTACGGTTAGAAGTAAGTGAAGAATTAGTTTACTACATGCCAATTGATACCATTGAAATAGACAAGTTTTGTATTATTTAGATCTAAATCTTTTGGTAATTCATAAGTAATTTCCGAAAATCCACGACCTGTTGGTGAGGGAGTTGAGGAGATTATTTTTGTTTTTTCCTTTTGTTTGTGTGGTTTATCATGATAAAAATTTTGGGGATCTAAAAACCGACAAGTATATTTTCTATTTTTGTGCAGTCTGTTTTATGTAAGCGACTTACTCTCGATATCAAAAATCAACACTTATCAGAGTAAACAAACGTAAATTAAATATAGAAATAATGTTAATCTCAAAATTGATTGAAAACTAACCAAAATGTAAAACAGCTTTTATGACGAACACAAGGAAAAAGGCGTTAAAACATCTAAAACAATAACATTATTTTGTTCTCTCTAAATGGACTAAATCATTTCTAAAAATTCTATACTAAAATTCAGATATACCAAAATCAGCAAGCCATAATAAAATAGATTTATGAATAGAATAGTAATTAATGGATAAATAAGTTGATTTTTTTTCATAATATTATATTATTTTAGTAACGTAAATATACTATTTAAATTTAATGAAAAATTTTATTACGCCTTTTAAAAATATTGCTATTCTCTCCTCTGGCGAAGTTATTTCACGAGGCATTAACTTCCTATCCTTTGCGTATTTGGCTCGAGTAATTAGCATATCTGATTTTGGAGCTATCGGATTTGGAACTGCGTTAATTAATTTTTTACTAAACTTAGTAAATTTTGGTTTAGATAGAATTTCTTTAAAAGAAGTTTCACAAAATAGTCAATCGGCTTCTAATTACTTAATAAATATTGGAATTATTAGATTTTTTTTAAGTTTAATAAGTTTTTTACTCTATTTGCTAATATTATTTTTCAATTCAAATTTTAATTTGCCTTTGGTTTTATTAGGTTTAACAATTTTTTCGACAGGATTGTCTTTAAATTATTTTGCAAAAGCAATTGAGCGTTTTAATATAATTACAATAAATCAAGTTTTAATAAGTTTGTTAACTATTGCTTTGTATTTTACATTTGTAAAAAACAAAACAGATTTTAATTTTGCAGTTATAATAATGGTTCTTACCTCTTTTTTTAGTAATTTCTTATTTTTATTTAAGTTAAAAAATTATTTAAAAAACTTTAAAAACCAATTTTCGTTTGTTCTGATAAAAAACTTAATTTTATCGTCTTTTCCTCTTTTCATCTCTTCAATAATGATTGCTATATATTATTTTGCCGATACAATAATGCTAGGAATTTTAAAAAACGAACATGATGTTGGAATTTACTCTGCTGCAAATAAAATATTCTTACTTTTAGTAGTACCTTTTAGTATTGTCGTTAACGTTTTCTTGCCTTCAATTGCTAAGTCTTATAGGAAAATAAAAGGTAATCTTTTAATTTATTACTTTTGTATGGTTACTATAGGACTATTATTGGGATTTACAACTTATTTTTATGCCAAGGAAATTATATTTTTAGTATTCGGGGGAAATTTTATCTCATCAATATTTCCGTTAAAAATCTTGGCATTAAACGTAATTTTAGTTGGGGTAAACATGTCCTTCGGCGAGCCAATTACAGTTTGGGGCAAACAAAAACAATATTTAATAGCAGTAAGTATTGGGGCAGTTATAAATATCATATTAAATTTTATTTTCATACCAAAATATTCGTATTACGGCGCTGCTTTTACTACTTTATTATCCGAATTATCAGTTTTTATTATATTAAGTTACATATTTTTTAATACAAGAGAGAATAATGAGCACAAATAAACCGATTAGAGTTTTACATTTATTAAAAAATTTTGAGATAGGCGGGGTAGAATCTTCAACCATTAATTTTGCTAATTACCTCACTGATAAAATAGAATTTTTTGGAATATTTGGCTCTAAAGGTTTTTATTTAAATACAACGATACTCAATAAAAACATCAGGATATTCATCAATCAAAAGAATATTTACAACATGTTCAATTTTTTTTATATTACTTGGCAACTAAATTTGATTTGTAAAAGGAATAAAATTAACATAATTCATTATCATTTTAGAATATATATCCCCAATGTATATTTACTTAAGCTTTTTAACCCATCTTTAAAATTCGTTTATACGCATCACAGCAAATATATGGATTACATATCCTCTTTTATATTTGCAAATTACTATATAGCTATTGGTGAAACATCTTTACAAGATCTACAACGATACTCTTTTGTAAAAAGAAGAATTAAAATACTTAAGAACGGCGTATCACTAAGATCAGTAAATGAAACGGCTTATTATGCTGACGGGAATTTACGAGTAGGGATTTTTGGACGTCTGGAAGAATCAAAAGGAATTAGGTTTATTTGTAATAATATCCGATTGCTTGTTGAACATTTTCCTAAAATAAACATTATATTTAGGGGTTATGGTACAATGAGTGAAGAAATTAAGCAAAACGAATATTATAATCTCAATATATTTCTTTTACCGCCGACATATAATCAGTTAGAATTGTTTAGCGGTATTCATATTATTTTAGTTCCGTCCATTTCAATAAACAACACAGATGTCGAAGGTGTTCCTATGATTATTTTAGAGGCAATGGCATCTGGTATTCCCGTAATCGCTTCGGATGCCGGAGGAATAACAAACGTAGTGAAAGATGGTGAAAACGGAGTGATTTTTTGTAAAAATAATATTCATTCTTTAATCGCTGAATTTTCTAGTTTATTAAACTCTTCAGAATTGCAGGCAAAAATTACTAGCAAAGGAATTGACACAATAGAAAACGAATACTTAATTAATAAAACCGGTAATGATTTAATTAGTGTTTATAAAAATTTACTTGCTAATTAATTTTTTAGCCTCTACAATTACCATCCCAACACTTATTTTTGTTAAACAATACATTTCTTTGTAATTACATGACCACCCACAATTAAAACACTCCATTTCATAACACAAATAAACCTTGTTATTAGCGTTGCAATAGTAAGGAAAAAATCTATTCCATCTTCCCCCACCAATTAAGGCAATAATAGGCTTATTCAATTTAAACGCCAAATGAGTTAAGCCACTATCGTTCCCAATGAAAAGCATACAATTCGCAATATAATTTGTAGCTTCTTGAAGAGTAGTTTTTCCTATTAAATTTCTTATCTTATAATTTTCATAGTTTATCTTAATCATATTTTTATTATTTTCCGATCCCAAAATAACGACAAAGTATTCTTTGCTTAAATTAATTATTAGCTCTTTATATCTTTCGACTCCCCAATTTCTTGACATATCTGAAGTAAATGGGGCTATCACTATATTGGGTTTCTTTGAAATTGAACAAGTGATTATTTTATGTTCATTAATCGAAACTAATTTTTCATTTTGCTTATCTAATAATAAATACAACCTTATTAACGAAATATTTTTTTTATATTCGTTCTCGTTTTCATCAAATAATAATTTTTTGTATGATTTATTAAAATAATTCAGTAGATACTTATTAAGACTTTCTGTCCCTTTATTTAAGCAATACTTAGTTTCAGCACTAATATAATAAGATAGTTCTTCTGTTAAAATTCCTCTATCGGCACATACATTAAAATAGTATTTAATCTTCAGACTATTTAATTTATTAACTATTTTTATTTTATAAAAAATAGATTTTCTATATTCATTATGTTTATATGTAATAATACTAATTGGACCATTGTATTCGTTGAAAATAGTTGAGTATTCTTCTTTTATTAAGAAAAAAAATTTGTATGATTTATCATAAAGATCATAATTCTCAAAATAAACAGAAGAAACCAATAAATCCCCCAGTTGACCATTATTAAATAATAGAACAACTTTTTCCGATTCAAATGATTTTTTCCTTAATTTATTAATATTTTTTAAAACTTGGAATAGAACAAATAATATAATATTTTTTATGTGCATAAAAAGCAGGCTTAGTTTTATAAATATAATCTTTGTAAAACTTTTTTTATACATACAAATTCTCGATCATTTTTATAACTTCATTATAAACATTTTCTACAGATATTTCAGTTAGACATTTGGGATCTTTATATTTACAATTCCATCCACAATTATAACAATCTAATCTATTATAAATATATTTTATTCTTTCACTTTCAAAAACAGGGAAATAATAATTAAAAGCACCACCACCCAAAATACAAATTAGCGGTATGCCATACTTTAATGCAATATGAGTTAATCCGCTATCATTCCCTATGTAAAAATCACTGTTTCGAATAATATCTACTGCTTCCACTATTGAAGTTTTACCGCTTAAATTTAAGAATCTTGACGATGCGATATCTTCAAAATTCTTTATTAACTTATCTCCTAATAAAATTACATTAAAATTAACAATAAGCAATTGTACTAGTTTGATAAAGTTATTAATATCCCAAGCCGAAATTCTTTGCGAAGTTGTCGGAGAAATTACAATATAATTTTCAAAATATTTATGCGCATTTAATTTTTCTTTTTTTTTGATAGAAATTGAATCAATATCTATGCTGAAAAATTTTCTAAAAACTTCAAAATGTCTTAGATATTCGTTTTCTTCATTAGAGCCCAATATACCGGTATATTGAGAGGTCATTGTATGTCGGAATAAAGGATTTAGTTTTTTCCAGTTGTTTTTCAAGCAATAATACTCTCCTGCATTCTGGAGCAGCACAATCTCATCCGTCATTATTCTATTAAAAGAGGTAAGGTTGATCACTCTTTCATAATTTACTTTACGCATTTGTTTTACTTTTTTAATTCTATAAATTATATTAAAACTATATTTTTTAATATTAAGCCCTATAATGTTTGATTCAGGAACTAAATACTTAAATAGGTTCATATATTTTTCATTTATTAAAAAGTCTACGTTTTTAAAACATTCAACATTTTGATGCAACTCAGTGAAAGAGCTTAATATTGATAAATCTCCAATTTGTCCTAAATTAACTAACAAATATTGCTTTTTATAACTTGTTTTTTTTGATTTTAGAAAAAAGTAATATTTAAGAACATAAAAGACAAATATTGCCATAAAATTTTTAGCATATAGCTTTATTTTAGCCATGTAGTAAATTTACCTTTTCTGAAATTATCAAAAAATCCTCTATCTATTAAAGCTATATTCCCAAAACCAAACAATCTTTGTACATTCATATTGATTATATTCCTATCTTTAAATAAAATTCTTAAATAACAAATAATGTGAAACAATGCTAAAAAGAACTCCTTAAGATATACAAATCTTAATGCAATTATTAAATTTCCGATTATTAGCTTTGGTAAGTACATGACAATGAATTTTAACGAGAAATTATTTAATAGGAAAACAGACCGACTTAGAAAATTATGATAAAATCTAAAGGGCGTCTTATAAAATTCAGCGAAACTCTTTTTCAATTCTGAATCACTTACTCTTCCGGAAGGAGTCTGAAGATGAAACACAACTAAAGAATTATCATATCGTATTTTATACCCTAAATTTAACAATTTGGCTGTTAAATCAAATTCGTTATAGTAAATGTATATATATGGATTGTAGTAGCTTGATTTTTTTAGATGTGAATTTCGAAACATAACTCCACATCCCACAAAATGGTTTAGTGTTTTATCAAATTCTCGTGTTTCGCAGAAGTTAAATCTTAGGTTTTCAATCCTAAACGCCAATACTGCAAGAAAACAATCTGTTTCAAAATGTCTAATCGCCTTTTCAATTATATCAACGTCCTTAGGATAACTATCATCGTCAAGCTGTAAAACATACTCCCCTTTAGCTTCCTTTAAGCCATAATTTAATGCCGATACACCTATATTCTTTTCTAAATTAATAAGTTTTATGTAAGGGAACAATTTCGTTAATTTTACTTTTGTATCATCATTCGAATTGTTGTTAATAATAATAATTTCAACATTTTTATAGGTTAATTGTTTTAATTTTTGAATAATATCAATTAATACATTAATTCTATTATAGGTTAATATAACAATACTTACTAAGGGCATAATTATCTTTAAATATTTGTTTTATATACAAAAATAAGGTAATTTTGCTTAATATTAATAATTAAAGTCTCATGAAAAGATTAAATTTAAAATATTTTTATTTGTCGTTAACAGTCGTTTTAAGTTTAGCAGTTCTATTAGTATTTAAATATTTTCTTAAGTCCAAATTGATTTCTTTTTTTGCTACTCGAGATAGTTTGGATAGGGATTATTATAACGGAATTTTTAATAATTTTGATTTAGCAATTATTATTGCTTGTTTTATAGTCTTAATAATACAACTATTTTGGGACAGACTTGTTACTTCGTTTTCACAATTTGTTTTCACAGAAAAAAAACTAATACAAATACTTGTGTTGTATTTTTTAATGCAACTAGCCTTTATTTTAATTATTAATACTCAACCAATTTCTGATAGCGTTTATTATGTTAAGCTTACAAAATCTCTTCTAAAGACCGGTGAATATAAAAACGAATATGGTAATTTTACTGCTTTCTGGCCAGTCGGGTTGCCTTTTTTGATGTTTTTAATTGGTAAATTATTCATAAATTTTATACTATTTACAAAAATATTTATTGCGTTTTTCAATTCACTATCATTGTATTTTATTGCAAAATTGTTTTCTCCATATTTGAATAAAAAACAATTGACCCTTTTTTTGTTTTCATTTATGCTATTTCCAAACAATTTACTCTCCTCAAATGCTATTTTAACAGATCATTTGTTTATGGGTTTATTTTGGATTATAATTTACTTAGTGTTTTTTAAGTCGAAGCGTTTTGTTTTGATCGGATTTCTTGTCGGAATATTAATTTATTTAAGATCTACAGGCTATTTTATTTTACCAATTATTCTAATTATCTTTCTATGGTATCAGCAGAATAATTTAATAATATTTAAATTTCTAGCAATATTATTTTTTTCTGCATTAGTTTTAGCTCCTTGGGCTTTTAGAAACTATTCGACTTTTGGGACAATAATTCTTACTAGCACTAATAGTGGTTATAATTTTTTGCTGGGGAACCACAGATATTCTTCTGGCGGAGTAAATTTCAATTTCGAGTATAACGCAACTAATCCTGATGAACCCAAAGAAAGTAAGTTAGCCTTTAAAAAAGCGATTAACGTAATACAAGAAAAACCGATAGATTTTTTTCTACGATTGCCAAAAAAAATATTTTTTACATATTGGCGAGCCGATAGTTCGTTAACATGGACTTTCAAAAAAACAATTACACATTTTAGCTTTATTTTTATTTCCTTTTTGTTTGTTGTCAATTTTGTTTTATTTATATTTATTATTTTGCACTTTATTAAAGCATTATATCGAATAGCGGTATACCATATCTATAAAAAAATTGATTTATTATTATTTAGTATTTTACTTTTATTTCATTTAACTATATTAATTTTTATGGGCAATGAAAGATTTTTAATTCCTGTTTATCCAATATTATTTTATTATTTTTCAATAAACTTTTTTAATGAGAATTTTTTGTTTTTTAATAAGCAATATACTAGTCGAAAAATAAAATAGGTATTAGCAATAAAATATCTTTTAAATAATCTTCGCGGTTCTTGTATTAATCTATATAACCACTCAAATCCCGAGTTGTATAAAAATCCCGGTGCTTGTTTTTTATTTCCTGCTAGGAATTCAAAAAATCCCCCAACACTAAAAACACAATTCACATTTAATATGTCTATTATTGAACTTATCCATATTTCTGAGCGAGGCATTCCCATCCCCACAACAAGAATTTGTGCACCGGAGTTATTAATCTTTTCGACAATTTGAGGTGTTAAATTTAACGCAAAATGTCCAGAATGAAACCCAACTATATTTTGTTTAGGATAATCTACTTTTGTTTTCTCAATAAATTTGTTTATTGTATCAGTTGTTCCACCTAAGTAAAAAACCTTAAATTCTTTTTCTTCTAATATTTTTCCAAGTTTTTGTTCATATGTATAAGTGAATACAACTTTATCTATATCAATTTTATTTATTAGTTTATTTGCTAATACAATGCTATACCCATCTGCAATGAAATAATCTCCTGTTTCAAATGCTGTTCTAAATTCTGCATCTGTATTAAATAAATAAAAAGAAAAAGAATTTAAGTAAAAAAATACTTTTTTTTGTTTATTTTTTAAAGTTTCAATAATTTTATTTATATATTCTTTTTCATCTGATATGTTTATTGATGCATTTAAAATTTTATAAACCATAATCTTTTAGGGTAAATATGAGAACGCAACTCTTCATCATTATTTTATTTTCTTTTATTTTTATAAATGGGCAAACTTTAAAAAAAGAGACCATAAACGGTAATATTTACTCGTTAAATATACAAAACAATATTAGTTTTTCCATTACAGAACTTGCCGGTCAAAAAAGAATTTCCTTTAATAATTTTATCGATGAATCTACACCGGGTGAATTTAGTTTTCCTACTCATGATTTGTTTATCGCCATACCTTATAACTCTAAACCAAAAGTTGAGTTTTCAAAGATTAAATCTACTCCCCTGGACGCAATTCCATTTATAAATCCGGCAGTACACAAACTCAATGATTCAACCCTTGCTTATAATGACTCTCCGCTTAAAAAAGTTTTTTACAAGGATTTCGAAATTAAGGGCTATGCTTTTATTGATGAGTTTTATTGCATCCACATAAAAGTGTACCCTATTAAATTTCTTGAACTTTCCGGTAAGACAGAATTAATAGAAGAATATATATTGAATTTTTCTTTTGATTACGAAATTAACTACAATCAAAGTTCTATTAACGTTTTTCACCCGATTGTTCTTAATCCTTCATTCGGTAAAGGTTTTATTGCTGCTTCTCCAAAAACTGAGGTAAAGACTTCTGACTGGATAGATTATAATAAAACTTATTTAAAATTAGGTGTTATCAAGGATGATATTTACAGAATTACTAAAAATGATTTAGTTGCGATGAATATAAATACCACAAGTATTAACCCCAATTCTTTCAAATTATACGTAAAAGGGAACCAAATTCCAATATATGTATTTGGTGAAAACGATAATTCATTCGATGAGTCAGATTATATTGAATTTTTTGGTGTTCGAAATTATGGTGATTCTAATTATTTTGACGCTGCTGTATATGGTCAACCGTATAAAGATTATCTTAATAGATATTCTGATACTACTGCATACTGGTTAACATGGGATGGTGATTTTGGTCAAAGAGTAGATACTATAACTTTGGCAACAGGGATACCAATCGATACAATTGATTTTTATGATGAATTTTTACATTACGAACAAAATCCTTGGCTTAATCCTCCTGCCGAAGGCGGAGTAGTAAGAACTGAAGATCCCGAAATTCATGAAACTGAAACATGGATATGGTGGTTTCAACATCAAAGCAATGCTTCACAAACCTTTCCTGTAACCAATATTTACCCAAATCGTCTTGGTAAAGCTCGTGCTAAAATTTTAAGTTGGGCTAGCAATATTCAATCTAATTCTCATTTAATGTCCTTAAAAATTAACAATTATTCAACAGCATATGATTCCGGATATATTGATAAATACCGTGTTAAGACGTTAAAAGCAGTATTTCCATCATCTTTGTTAAATAATGGAAATAATACTCTACGTATTTTTTCTTATCCTACACAGGCAACAATTAACTCAATTATGGGAGATTGGAGAGAAATCGAATACCCTCGTTACTTATTAGCCAAAAACGATACTTTAACATTTAGATATACATCATTGGGTGAGAATGGTACTTTTGGGTTGTTTAAGTTAGCCAATGTTGTTTCTAACGATAATATTATTTACAAATTCTTGGGAAATTATAAATTTCAAAAAATAACTAACTTTTCTAAAAGCGGTAATATAATTAATTTTATTGATACAGTAAAAAACAGCAACAAATATATATTGCGTACTTCTCAAACTGTTAAAAAGCCTATATTTTATTATAAAAAACAATTTGTAGATCTGTTAAGTACACAAAACCAAGCAGAGTATGTACTAATTACGCACCCTTTTTTCTTAAATAAAGCTCAAGAATATGCGAATATGGTTAGTAGTTCATATAACGTTACGACAAAAGTTATAAACGTTTTTGATATTTATGATCAACTTAATTATGGTTTTTTTGCTCCTGAACCAATTAAAGAATTTTTAAAAAATGCTTACAATAATTGGCAAACCCCAAAAATTAAAAATGTTTTTATTGTGGGTCGTGCTAATTATGACTATTATGGTTATAAAAGTAAATATCAAGGTGCTCCTATAGATAGGTGTTTAGTACCATCATTTGGTACACCGGTAAGCGATACTTGGTTTGTTATTTGGGATGAAACCGGAGCAAATATCCCACAAATAAACATTGGTAGGCTGCCTGCTCGTAATGTTTCAGAGTTTGATAGTTATATGTCAAAACATCAAAATTACGTTAATTCTTCTTTCGATAATTGGAATAAGAAATTTTTATTCTTTTCCGGTGGCAATTTTACTGATCCCAATCAAATAAGCACTTTAAAGGGGATTAATGATTTTATTATTAACAACTATGTTGCTCCTCGCCCAATAGGAGGAGATGCTACTCATTTTTATAAAACAGTTAATCCTATAACTAATTTTGGTCCTTTTAGTCCATCGTTTATTCAAGATAAAATAGATAATGGAAGCTTACTTATATCATATCTAGGTCACAGCGGAACACAGACTTGGGATAATAGTATTACTGATCCTATTCAGTTGCGGAATTTAGTTAATCGTTCCCCTTTTATTACAGATTTTGGTTGCTCAACGGCTAGATTTGCAGAACCGGATATCACATCCTTTTCCGAACTTTTTGTCAACGGTCTCTCGGGGCAAGCTATTGGTTATATTGGCAATTCATCACTCGGTTTCACATCTACTTCTTATACTGCTCCAAAATTGTTTTATGAAAAATTATTAGTAGATACTGTTCTTACAATAGGTGATACCCATCGATTAACAAAATTAAAATTATTATCTACATATGGTTCAACCGGAACTTATCGATTGTTTTCACTTACGAATTCATTAGTTGGTGACCCAATTATAAAAATCAAACTTCCTTCTAAACCCAATTTGCTCATTTCAAATACGGATTTTAGCTACTTCGGTAACTTAAGCGATGATACTGATTCGGTGTTATGTAAAGTTAAATTTTTTAATTCCGGCTTAGCAAATTCGGACACCTTTAGAATTAAGGTTCAACATTATTATAACTCTCAAATGATAAGAGAAGAAACCATTGCAAAAGTTCTCCCGTTATTCAGCGACTCATTAAACTTTTACATTAAAACTAAAAACTTGACCGGAGAGCATAAAATTTCTATCAGTCTTGATTCCGAAAATAGTATTGAAGAAATTTCTGAAAGCGATAATTATTTAATTACTATTGTTAATGTTTATAGTTCTTCCTTCCGATCTTTATTTGTTAATCCTATTCAAAATCAAATTACTAATTCTATTAATTTTATTAATTCAACTTATAATTCAAATTCAGATAAATTAAAAATTAAAGTTTCTTATAACTCTAATTTTTCAAGTAGCGATTCTACACTTATTCCACTCGGAACTTTATTTACTAATATTACTCTCTCAAATTACTCTACTCCTGATAGATTATGGTTAAAAGCTAAACCTGAATTTGGTACAGAATATGGTAAACCTATTTCATTTATTTTTGGGACTAAAAATTCATTCTTTTTAAAAGATTCTCTAAGTTTTTTATTTGAGTCTTTTAATAATATTTTTATTTCGGAGGCTATCTCTCTTGATACGCTCCGTTCTAATGTCTATGCTCTTTCTGCCGGTACTAATGCTGGCAGAACTGCTATTATCGCTTTAAATGGACAAAATTTTATTCCTGAAAATACTTTACGCGGATTTAATGTTGTTAAATTTAACAAAAACACTTGTCAATACATTGAGTATATGCGGTTTGATGTATCACTTGGGGTATCGGTAAATAATTCATTTATTGCATATTTGGATTCTGTTACAACAGATCAATTTGTTGTTATTTCAGTTTCGGACGACGCTGCACAAGGTTTGACTTCGGCTCTTAAAAACAAAATTAAAGAATTTGGTAGCAGATTAATCGATAATCTAGGTCTTCGTTACTCTTGGGCACTAATTGGTTATAAAGGTGCTCCGATAGGTTCGGTGCCGGAAGGATTAAAAGCTCCATTTGACGGAAAAGTAGAAATCGATACTACTATTACTCGAATGCCGCTTAGCGGTGGATTTGTTACAACAGAATTAGGACCTGTTGCAAAATGGAAAGATTTTGAAGTTAATCAGTCAATTCCGGAAGGTGCCTCAATTAAATACAGCATTTTGGGTGTAACCGATAGCAGTACTATTGATACTTTAGATAATGTCGTTCTCAATGAAAACGGCATTGGAGATATCAGTAATATTGATGCAAGCAAATATCCCAAAATAAAAGTTAAAAGTGATTTTACTATACAACCCGGTATCGAATCTCCTTCTTTACGTTCTTTGGCAATCGGTTACGATAAACTACCCGAATTGGCTACTAATTATCAGGTTGTCACTTCTTCTGCCGATTCAATTGACCAAGGTGGCTCAATTACATTTAATTTTGGCTTTATGAATGTAGGCGGAAGCCCTGCCGATAGCTTTAAGGTTTTGGCAAATTTAATTTTACCCAATAATACAAAACGTGTTATTTTTGACTCATTGTTTGCAAGGCTTGATACTATGCAATTAAAAAGCTTTAACTATAGTTATGCTTCAAATTTTGATGACGGATTTGGTAATATGGCGTTTGAGTTTATCATCGATTCAACTAACAAAGTTAAAGAACTTTATAAAGATAATAATTATTATAAAATTCCTTTTTATGTTATTAAAGATACTATAACCAATGTTCACTCCGCTCGAGTATCTGCCAAATTTGATGATATTGATATTGCGGACGGTGATTTTGTTTCTAACAAACCGATAATTTCTATTAATTTAGATTATATGCCTCTATTCCCGTATGATGATACTACTTCCTTTAGATTTTATATTGACGGGGTTAGAAAATATCGCAACGAAATAGATAGCAGCGTTTACGATACAGTTAATCGCAAAGTCACATTTTACTTTAAACCAATTCTATCTGACGGTGAACATTTTATTAGAATTACCGGAACTAACATAATTGGTAATTTAGAAAATTATGGCGGATATCAAAAGAACTTTGTAGTTTCCTCCGAAGCTAAAGTATTGTATGTTTATAATTATCCTAACCCTTTCACAGATAACACATACTTTACTTTTAAGTTAACTCAAGTTCCTGATGAGTTGTCTATTAATATTTATACAGTTGCAGGTCGCTTAATTAAAAAATTAAAAGCAGAAGGTTCTGAACTAAATATTGATTTCAATAAAATTTATTGGGACGGAAAAGACGAAGACGGAGATGAAATTGCCAACGGAGTTTATTTCTATAAAATGATTATGAAAAGTAACGGGAAAACTGAAACTGTTACCCAAAAATTTGCCAAAGTAAAATAGATTTTCTTAAGTAAAATTTACCCTTCCGCTATCTGTACAAAAGATAGCGGAAGGGTTTTATTAATTCTTTTATTTTTTTACTTTTTTCATCATCATATCCATACTTTTAAATTCCTTCCCCATCATTTCACCATACATTTCAACTTGTTGAGTATTTTCATCAATAAAAGTAATAACTTGTCTGATGTTTGTTTCTCCTTTTACTATCGGATCTACCATTTTTCCTTTATACTCAACTTGCTTTTTAACCGGATCATATTTCCCTATCATGTAAATAATTCCGGTTCCCAAATTATCAATCCATATTGCTTTGTATTCCTTTGTTGAATTGTCAAAAGCATCTATCCCCATCCCTTCGAACGGCATACCCATAACATTACCAAAATACTTAGATTGCATATATCTACCGCCTAAAAGCATTTCAACAGAAGCAGTTCCTTTCGAAACAACCGGTTCTCCCGACGGGTCCATCCACATTTTAGACTCTGTTTCCCAATCCCCCACTGATTTTGCAAATGACGCATGAACATCTCCTGGAGTCATATACTCCATCCAAATTTTTTGTGCTTCGGCTGGATTGATTCCCTCTTGTGCAGAGGTAATTGAAGCAAACAACAATACAAGCATTAATAAATATTTCATTTTTTCTCCTTTTTTTAATGAGTTGATAAATCAAGTTAATAAAATAATCAATTAAATGAATAAAATCAAATAATATTCGACATTGTATCCGTTTTTAGCGATTGTACTTTAAAACAAAAAACCCCTCGATTTTTTGAGGGGTAAAATACTAAGAGAATTACGTTTTAATGATGATTACAAGTTGCGTTTTCATCAAACTTTAATTCACCTTTAGAATATGCAATCACTGCTGTTTCAGGATCACTGAGTAAAGTTAGAATCACTTCAATGCCGTTTCTTTCCAAATCAGCAACTAATCTTCCTCCGGCTGCGTTGGCAATTAAACATTTGCAATCTTTTAACCCAATTGCTAAACCACTATGACTATGAGCTTGATGTCCGTCACTGTGACTGTGCTGATGTTGACCACCTTGCATCCTATGTAGAGTAAAATTATTTTCACGCTGTGATACACCGTTAATTTTACCTTCTTCAACATCGTAAATTAAAAACCCGTTGCATCTTCCTACATGACCTGTTATTGTCAAAAAATCATCTGTTGCTACTGCTGCTAACATAAAAATCTCCGTTTATTAATGTTCTATTTTTAAAGCTAATCCGTTTACTATTGCCAACGCTACTTTTTGATGTGCCGATATCAAAATTCTACCGTATGTTTGTCTACTTATACCGAGATGAACGGCAGCTTCATCTTGAGATAGTTTATCTATATCGCTCAGTTTTAAAGAGTCAAATTCATCTCTGCTTAAAACTATTTCCGTCAATGAATCCATAGGTATCCCACGTGGCTTAAAGTAATTTGCTTGTGGGTCACAGCACATTTTTCTACATTTTTTTGGTCTTGGCATCTTTAACTCCGTACAATAATGAGCATATGCTCAATATAAAAATAATATTAATAAAAATATAAATCAAGTCGATTATATAATTTTATTACTATTTATTATAAAAAACCATAAATTTGAGATATAATTTTTTTGAGCAAACTACATGATAGAGATTGTCGGAGTAAAAAAAAGTTTTGGCAGTAAACAAGTGCTAACCGGAGTGAATTTAAGAATAAATGAAGGCGAAACTTTAGCTATTATAGGTAGAAGCGGTTGCGGTAAAAGTGTTCTGCTTAAGCACATTGTTGGGTTACTTATGCCGGATGAAGGAGATGTTCTTGTTGAAGGTGAGTCTGTAACCAAATGTGATTTAAAAACTTTATACTCAATCAGGCGTAAATTTGGTTTTTTATTTCAAGGTGCAGCGTTGTTTGATTCGTTAACAGTTGAAGAAAACGTGAGCTTGCCGTTAGTAGAAAACGAATATAACTTTACTTCTGATCAAATAAAAAAAATGGTTAATGAACAACTTGAGTTAGTAGGTTTACCGGGAACCGAAAAGCTAAAACCATCTGAATTAAGCGGTGGCATGAAAAAGAGAATAAGTCTTGCACGTTCCTTAATTACTAATCCTAAATATATCCTTTATGATGAACCCACAACCGGACTTGATCCCATAATGAGTGATTCGATTGACGAATTAATATTAAGCTTAAGTAAAAAATTAAATGTTACTTCTGTTGTGGTTACTCATGATATGTTTAGCGTGCAAAATGTTGCTTCTAAAATTGCAATGGTACATGAAGGTAAAATTTATTTTAGCGGAACTTCAAAAGAATTAATGGAAAGCAAAGACGAAGTTTTGGTCAATTTTATTAAACGAACGGGATTTAAAGTTGAAAATTAAATCTAAATTTATTTGTTCTGTCTGCGGATATGAATCTCCAAAATGGCTTGGCAAATGTCCAAGCTGCGATAGCTGGAATTCCTTTTCTGAAGAAACTTTTGAAACCGGGAAGAAAAAAACTAAAACCGATTACGGTGAAATAAGCGTTCACAAGCTATCTGATTTTGCAGTTGTTGACGAACAAAGAATTACTACAAATATTGAAGAATTCGATAGAGTTTTAGGCGGTGGGCTTATATCCGGTTCAGTTATTTTAATTGGGGGGGACCCCGGTATAGGGAAATCGACACTTGTATTACAATCGGCAGCGGGAATAAAGAATGAAGTTTTATACGTAACCGGTGAAGAGTCAATTAATCAAATTAATTTGCGTGCTAAAAGATTAAACGTTAAAAGTGAGAATGTGAGCCTTTTAGCCGAAACCGATACGGATAAAATTATTTCTGTTATCGAGAAAGGTAATTTTAGAACCGTAATTATCGATTCAATTCAAACTTGTTATATTCCTGAACTCGATAATGCTCCGGGAACTGTTACGCAAATTCGTGAATCGGCAATGAAGTTAATGGATGCAGCAAAACGGTTTAATTGTGCCATAATTCTTATTGGACATATTACAAAAGAAGGATACATTGCCGGTCCCAAGATCTTAGAACATATGGTTGATGCCGTTCTTCAGTTTGAAGGAGAAAAAAATCATAATTATAGAGTGTTACGAGCCTACAAAAACAGATATGGAAGTACAAACGAAATAGGGCTATTTGAAATGCACGAAACAGGCTTAGTGCAAGTAAGTAACCCTAGTGAATTATTTTTAAGCGAACGTAGTAAAAGCATTTCAGGAAGCGTAATAACTTGCAGTTTAGAGGGGACTCGTCCTGTTTTATTAGAAGTTCAAGCATTATTAACTCCCTCTCCTTATGGTAATCCACAAAAAGTTGCAACCGGTTTTGATTACCGCAAACTTTCAATTTTATTAGCTGTTCTAGAAAAACGTGTAGCCTTAAGAGTTTCGCAATCTAATGTGTTTTTAAATATTGCCGGAGGTTTACGAATTGACGAACCGGCAATTGATGCGGCTGTTTGTTGTGCAATTGCCTCTTCGTTTTTGGATTTACCTGCTCTAAGTGATTTTGTTGCAATCGGAGAGGTCGGTTTAGGCGGAGAGTTACGAACTATTTCCAACATAGAAAAACGCGTTCAAGAGTGTACAAAACTTGGGTTTAAAAATATAATAATTCCGATCGGAAACAATAAAAATTTAAAATCAACAAAAGATATAAATATTCACCCGGTAAAATATTTAAGCGAAGCTATTAAAATAGTATTACAAAAAAATTAATCAATTAAATAGCTAACATCCTTTCGATCGGTAAACGTGCTCTTTTAATTATTTCATCAGATAGTTTTACTATATGTTTTTCGTTTAACAACGAATCATATAGTTTCTCTAATGTTATAAGTTTCATGTATTCACAAACCGAGTTTTCGCTTACGGGATAAAACTCTCTTTCAGGGTAGAATTTGTTCAAACGATGTAAAATTCCGACTTCCGTTGCTATTACAAATGATTTTGAATTTGTTTTAGGTATATAATTTACCATTCCTTCGGTTGATAAAACCTTAATTTTAGTAGATTCGGGATGGTTTAACGATTTAAGCATACAAGATGAGGAACAACCACATTCAGGATGAACTAAAAATTCTGAATCAGGAAACATTTCTTCTGCTTTATCGAATTCAACAGTACCAATTTTATGATGTACATGACATGATCCTTCAAAAATAATCATATCTCTTCCCGTTACCTTTTTAACATAATTACCTAAAAATTGATCCGGTAAAAATATAATTTGTTTATCTTTATCAATCGCATTTACAACGTTAACTGCATTTGAAGACGTAACACAATAATCACTTAATGTTTTTATTTCGGCAGTAGTGTTAATATATGCCACTACAACTGCATTTGGATACTGTTTTTTTAGTTCCGTTAATTGTTCTTTCGTTATTGAATCAGCTAAAGAACATCCTGCATCTAAATCCGGAATTAGTACCTTTTTATTCGGTGCAATAATTGCGGCAGTTTCTGCCATAAAATGAACACCACAGAATACTATAATTTCTGCATCTGTAGCCGCCGCCTGTTTGCTTAAACCTAATGAATCTCCTACAAAATCCGCTATATCTTGAATCTCGGGTCTTTGATAATTATGTGCCAATATAACAGCATTTTTTTCGATTTTTAATTCTTTTATCTTATTTATTAATTCATTTTCCATTTTAGTTTTCCAAATTAATTTTTCCCGAAATATCTAAAGCCTTTACAGTATGAGTTAATGCCCCGACTGAAATATAATCTATTCCTATCTTACCTATTTCTATCAATTTTTCTTCGGTAATGTTTCCGCTTGCTTCGGTTATTGTTTTTTTATTTATAATTTCAACTGCCTTTTTCATATCTTCAATTGTCATATTATCTAACATTATTATATCAGCTTTTGAATCCAAGGCTTCTTTAACTTCAGCTAAACTACTTGCTTCTACTTCTATTTTAAAACTTGAGTTGTATTTGTCTTTAACCTTCTTAACAGCATTTGTAATACTTCCTGCGGCTTTTATATGATTGTCTTTTATCATAACCATATCGTAAAGTCCAAATCTATGGTTACATCCCCCACCCATTCTAACAGCGTATTTATCCAATAATCGATGCCCCGGCGCAGTTTTCCTTGTATCCAAAATTTTCGTACTATACGGTTTTAAAATCGAAGCATATTTATTTGTCTTTGTTGCTATTCCGCTTATTCTTTGTATTAAGTTTAATATGGTTCTTTCAACTTTTAACAATATACTTACCGGTCCGGTAATTTTGGCTACTACAGTACCACCGATTAAAAATTGACCTTCTTTTACGAAACACACTATTTCTACTTTAGCATTCAGACAATCCGTAACTAAATTTAATAACGGTAGACCGGCAATTACACCGTCTTCTTTAAGCAAAATGGTCATGGTTGCTTTAATATTTTCTGTTACTATGGCGTCTGTTGTTATATCACCTTCTCTCAAATCCTCTTCTAATGCCATTTTAATTAAAGGTTTTGCTTCTTCTATGTTTATATTTATATTGTTGAACATTTCAAGATACCTCTGTATAAAACATACCTTTCTCTTTGTTTTGCAAAATATGGATTGTAAAATCTTTGCTTTCTAGCGGATAATCTTTTCTGTTATGACCGCCCCTACTTTCTTTCCTTTCATTTGCACTGCTAATTATTAACTCGGCAACTTTAATTATCATCTCTTTTCTAAACGAGTTAAATTCATTCTTTGTATATGAAATCGATTTTTTATATTCCTTTATTTTATTTAGAGCTTCGTCTAATTCGTTTTTGGTTCTTAAAATACCACAATTATTAGTCATCAATAGAGCAATTTTTTCTTTCAATTCTTCATATTCCAAAAAGCTATTGTCATCCGCAAAAATATCTTCATTTTCAGTTGAAGAATTAAAGTTAATATCATTAATTTCTGAATTAATTTTATCTATTCCTCTTTTTCCAAATACTAAACACTCCAACAATGAATTGCTCGCCAATCTATTTGCTCCGTGAACACCCGTACTTGCTGATTCACCTATCGCATATAATCCTTTTACATTTGTTGCTCCGTTAATATCGGTTTTTATTCCTCCGACAAAATAATGAGCAGCCGGTTCGACAGGAATGAGATCAGATGTTAAATCTAATCCATAATTTTTTAGCTCTGCATAAATTGTTGAAAAGCGGTTTTTAATTTTTTCAAAATTAAGATGTTTTAATGTTAGATATACTTTCTTGCCTTCTTTTATTTTATTAAAAATTGCTTTTGCCACTACATCTCTTGGGGCAAGTTCTGCTAGCTTATCAATTTCGAGCATAAATCTATTTAATTCTTCAGTTACTAAGTAAGCTCCTTCTCCTCTAACTGCTTCGCTTATTAGAAAAGATTTTTTATTTGTCGAATGATATACAGTCGGATGAAATTGTATAAATTCCATATCCGCTAAATCCGCACCCGCGTTATATGCTAAAAATATTCCGTCTCCAGTTGAAGTTCTCGGGTTAGTTGTTTTGCTAAAAATTCCGGAAGCCCCTCCTGTCGCAATTACTGTTCCTTTCGCTAAAATCGTATAATTTATTTTATCAACACCATTAAATGCTTTTACACCGACACATTTTTCATTTTGTTTTAATAAATCATATACAAAAGTATTTTCAAAAATTTCAATATTTTTATTTTCTTTAATATAATGTTTTAAAAACTCAACAACCTTTTTACCTGTTGCATCTCCGCCTGCGTGTAAAATTCTTCTTTTACTATGTCCGCCTTCCAAACCTAATGCTAATTTACCGTTTTCAGTATCAAAAGCCATTCCCATTTCAATTAAATCTAAAATTCTAACATGTCCGTCTTCAACCAAAACCTCAACAGCATCCTTATCACAAAGTCCCCTTCCGGCTTCAAGTGTATCGGCTACATGCAAATCTACATTATCTTCCTCTGTAACTACTGCTGCTATTCCTCCTTGTGCCCAATATGTATTACTAATTTCTATCGTAGATTTAGTTAGCAATGCAACTTTGCCAAATTTGGAAGCATATGCACCCGTATATAATCCGGCTAATCCGCTCCCTATTATTATATAATCAAATTTTAATAAATTCATTTCTATTATATCAAATAAAATTCTAATGGGGTGCTTTCTTTGCCGTTCACGACAATTGCTATTTTATGTAATCCCGAATAATGTGTTCTTGTAGTAACGTCTTTGAAAGATTGTTTTCTTTGTATTTTAATCTCTTCGTTATTTTCTAGAGCTTTTTCGGATATCTTAAATAATTTTCTACTAAAACCTCCGTTACTTTTAAGAAAATAAAGTGCATATTCCAGTCTAAAATTATTTTTTGCCCTACCTGTATTAACAAGATCAAATTCGAAAGCCAAGTTATCTCCTTTATTGATTTTAATTTTATCTATTCTAAAATTAGACAATTCATAACTAACTTCGTTTTCTAATCCGAATAGCGGATATACCCGTGAGTCGGCTTTCTTTAATAATGTACGTGCGGCATGTTTTAATAATTTATCCGTATCATTGTTATTATTTATATATTGCTTTATAAATTCTACCACAATTTCAGAATTATCTTTGGAAATATCATTTAAGTTATTTGCCACACTTTTTCTTACATATTCCGATTCGTCATTAACTAAGTTATGAAGTATAGGCAAAATTGGAGTCGGATTTTTAATAAATTCGGGCAACTGCATTGCCCAAGGTAATCTTGGTCTACAACCTTCGCTTGATAATCTGCGTAAATGATGATTTTTTGATTTCGACCATACAATCATTTTTTCAATCATCCTTTCTTTATATTTCACAAGAAAAGGTCTTACGGCAAATTCACAACTCATTAATTCGGTTACATGTTCTATCGCCTCAACACTTTCTTCAAAGTATTCCAATCCAAAGCTCTCAATAAACTCAGGTAAAAATAAAAATCCTAAATTATAATTGTCGGGTTTTTCTTTTTTTGCATATTCGGCAATCTGAGTGATAAATTTTATACTGTTATCAAATTCTTTATTTAAAGTATTATTAAGACATACAGCAATATGGCGAGTTCGTTGTTTAAGCTCTTTCTCTTTCCATGTTTCGTCATAAACCTTATTCAAAAACAAGTCATAATCAAAATCATTATCAATTTCTAATATTATTCTTTTTAGTCTATCAAAAAAATATTCATTTATTAAATCTTTGAATGCTTCCATAAGTATTAACATTTTATTTCCAATCATCAAATTTAACATATAAATAAGATATATTAAAGATAATTACGAGGATATTTTAAATTTTAAACTTGACATCGTGTCTTTTTATTACTATTTTTACATAGTAAATTAAAAACTAGTATATAACTAATTAGAACTATTATGAAAAACACAGAATTAGCACTTAAAACTTGGGTAAAATTAGCCCGTTCCTTTAACACAATCAATAAGATTGTAAATGAAGAAATAAATACGTACGGAATTACTCCATCTCAATTCGGAGTTCTTGAAGCTTTATATCACTTAGGTGATATGCCTATCGGTAAACTTGGGGAAAAAATTTTAGTTACCGGTGGCAATATGACCGTTATTCTTGATAATCTTGAAAAACACGGATATATTGAAAGAGTAAAGTGTCCTACTGATAGACGTTCGCTTTATATAAAACTTACAGATTCGGGTAAAGAATTGATTGACAAGGTTTTTCCGAGTCATATTCAATTTGTATCTGAATTAATAAGTGTTCTTTCTGAAGAAGAACAGATAGTATTAGGAAATTTATTAAAAAAATTAGGTTTAACAATTAAAAACAAATCAGAGGTATAATATGAAATACTTATATAAAAACTGGATTAATGCCGATTTGGCAGTTGTTATTTTAAGAGTTGTTGTGGGAACTGTCTTTATTGCACACGGCTCGCAAAAAGTACTGGGAGCTTTCGGCGGATACGGACTTGAAGCTACGGTCGGGTATTTTGCCAAAAATTTAGGAATCCCGGTATTCTTTGGTTATCTTGCATCATTTACCGAGTTTTTCGGCGGTATTTTTGTACTTATAGGATTTTTAACACGCCCTGCGGCTTTAGGAATTTTTATTACTATGGTTGTTGCTTTTACAGTTCATTTACCTGCCGGATTTTTCTTGCCAAATGGTTTTGAATTTACATTTGTCTTGGGTTTTATAGCCTTAATAGTATTACTTTTTGGAGCAGGTGAATTAAGTCTAGATAATTATTTATATAAAAAATTTGAAAAAGAAAACTTGTAGAGCATAAATTATGATAAAATTAATAAAAAGCGAAGAACGCGGAATTAGTAAAACCGATTGGCTGCTAAGTTATCATTCATTCTCGTTTAATAATTTTTATAATCCGGATATGGTTCATTTTGGACCTATTCGGGTATTAAACGATGATTATGTAAAAGCAGGAGGAGGTTTTCCTACTCATCCACATAAAAACATGGAAATTATTACTTATGTTTTAAAAGGTGCTTTGCAGCACAAAGATAGCACCGGAACAAATGAAGTTATTTACGCCGACGAGTTTCAAAAAATGTCTGCAGGTAGCGGAATCTATCATTCTGAATTTAATCCGAGTAATAGCGAAGATGTTCACTTATTACAAATTTGGATTTTTCCAAAAACAAAAGATTTAAATCCAACCTACGATAAATTAAATTTATCTTCTGGTTTTGAAAAAAATAAACTAATTAAAGTTGCAGATAATTCAAAAAACGAAAATTTAATTTATGTTGACCAGGATATTGAAGTTTATATTGCAAAATTTGATGTATCAAAAATAATTGAAGTCGATGCATCTAACTCAGGCTTTTATCTCTTTAATATAAATGGCACTACAATGGTGAATAATAACGAATTGACAGAAGGCGATGCAGTTCTATTAACCAATGAAGAAGCTGTTAGTATTGAAACGAGTATCAGTTCTCATTTTATTTTGTTTAAGTTTCCAATACAAAAAGCCGATTAATTCGGCTTTTTGTTTTTTAGAACCTTAAAATAATCTGCCTGTACCGGTCTTTCATAATTAATTCCGCCGTAATCATTCACTAAATCAAATTTTTCGGGATTATAAGGCTTTTTTATTATCAAAGCATCATGAATACACCATTTGCCGACACAACCGCAATTAGAAACATCTAATTTAATTTCTTCGGAATTTGGAAATTTTTTGCCTAATAAAATCATTGTTTCATAGTTAGAAGAGTATTTATTTGAAACAGAATCATGCGCATAAACAGCATAAATATTTTGCAATTTAGCTGCAACAACTTCGTCAATCGGAGCTCCGCAATCATTGCTTCCTATTCCGCCGTCTAAGTTAAAATAAATTATTTTATCTTTTATAATTTTGTTTTTATCTAATTCTGTTTTTCCAAACAAATATTGAAATAAATTATGAGCAACAAATGCACCGCTTGAATGAGCGGCGATTATTATATTTTTTATATTTTCACCGGAACAAATTTCAATTAATTTAAATCCTAAAAGACTATCAGCTATTTCCTTTTCCTCATAGCAAGGGCTATCGGGACCTTTTACAGAAAATAAATGCGAAACATTCATTGCACTTAATTCGGCTTCATATAATTTTTCAACCCAATTTTTAACTGCTCCCGATTTTGTACTCCAACCGCCGTATCCAATAAATATGTTTTCACCGGGTTTAGAAGTATTTGCATACTCAATACCTGATAAAACCGGTTCCCACTTAAAAATTGTTTGTGCAGATAAAAAATAAGGATTAAAAATTAATAATAACGTAAAAATATGCTTCATTAAGTAGTACCCAATTCAATTTTATTCTTTAAGGTATCAACAATCTCTTTTATTGTAGGATCATCTTGAATCATTTGAATAACTGAATCATAACTATGAATAACTGTTGAATGATCTCTTCCGCCAAAGTGTAAACCGATTGTTTTTAACGATGACTTAGTTATTTCTTTTGCTAAATACATTGCAATCTGTCTTGCTAATACCACTTCTTTTCTTCTATTTTTTTCTCTAACTTTATTTTCTTCAACTTTTAAATATTCGCAAACGGCTTTTGTGATTTGATCGATAGAGACATTAACTTGTTTTGTAGTTGAAACGTCTTTAACAATTTTTTTAACCAAATTCATTTCAATTTCTTTATTGCTTAAAGATTTACTTGCTAATATCTTTATCAAACAACCTTCAAGTTCGCGAATATTTGATGTTACGTTATATGCGATATACTCCAGCATTCCGTGCTCTAAATGGATGCCGAATTTATCACTTTTGTTTTTTAAAATAGCCATTCGAGTTTCAAAATCCGGCGGTTGAATATCTGCTGATAACCCCCATTGAAATCTCGAAATCAAGCGTTCGTTCATACCGTTTAAATCTTTTGGCGGTTTATCACTACTAAGTATAATTTGTTTATTCAATTGATGAAGTGAGTTGAAAATATGAAAAAACAAATCTTGAGTTTTTTCTTTATTCATAAAAAATTGAATATCATCTATCATTAACACATCTAATCTTTGATAGAAGTTAGAAAACTCATTTAATTTGTTTACTAAAATAGCATCAATAAACTTTGCCGAAAAATCACTTGATGAAAGATAAAGCACCTTTTTATTAGGATTCTTATTTAAAATTCGATTTCCGATAGCTTGAACTAAGTGAGTTTTTCCTAAACCGACTCCGCCATAAATAAAAAGCGGATTAAATGAAGTCTCACCCGGATTTTCGCTAACGGCAAAAGCAGCAGCACGCGCTAATTGGTTACTTTCACCTTTAATAAAATTTTCGAACTGGTATTTTGGTTGTAAATTATTGCTATAATTAAATTCTTCTTCCGGATATGAATTAGCCGTAATGCTGGTGAATGAACTATTGTCAATTTTAACCTGTTCTACTGGTTTCAGATCAGCTAAAGTAATAGGAACACCATTCTCGGTTTCATACTTCTCGGATTCCTCCGGATCGCTAATTATCATATAAACTAATTTGCCCGAATCTCCTAATACAGAAGTTACCGCTTTATTAATTATTGCATTAAAATGCCCTTCAATCCAATCGATAAATATATTACTCGGAACTTGAATTTTAAGGGTACTATCTGTCAACTCTACCGGTTTTATGGGCAAAAACCATGTATTATAAGAGAGAGGCGATACAGCATCTTTAATTACGTCTAAGCAATCTTTCCAAATAGTTTTATGATCTCTGTTTAAATCTAAACTGATATTTCTACTCATCTTTTAACAGTTATCCACATTTAAATTTTTTATTGTTTTTTTTACTTTATTTATAAAATTAATTTGCTTTTTAAATTTTGTAGTTGTTAACATTTTATTAACATTAAATAACTAAACATAAAGCGTTATTTTTTAACAACTTACAGTCACTCAACAAACAAAAAGAACAAATTTTGGTTCATAATCAGCTTTTTTTGGCGCTCCCGTTTTTGTGAAACGTTTCACGGAAACAAGTTATCAACAAGTTATCAACATATTTTAATACGCCAATTTTAATGTAAAAATAGAACTATTACCGATAGTGTGCAAGTTATTTTTTATTTTTTTTATAACTTATTGTGTTGCAAAAAGATAAATTATACAAGATACACAATCTTTTTTGTTTATTTTACATATAATTCCCCACCCTGTGAAAACGTTCTCATTTTTCTATTAATTTTCCTAAATTTTGTCAATTTATCTATCAATTCTAAAATTTAAATTTTTTATTTTGAAAAAAAACCGCATATTTAATTTTTAAAATAATTATTAAACTATTGAGGTTTGGATGCAAAAAATTGTTGTTGCAGGAGGAGCCGGATTTATCGGAAGTCATTTAGCCGAACATTACGGAAAAGCGGGATATGAAGTTTTTGTAATTGATAATTTAAGAAGCGGTAAAAGAGAAAATTTAAATGTTATAAATAATCTTCATTTTATAGAAGAAAGTATAACCAATAAAAGTATTGTAAACGAAACCGTTAAGGGAGCTGATTTTGTGTTCAATTTTGCAGCTTTAGTTAGCGTTCCGGAATCAATAGAAAAACCTTATGAATGTGTAGATATTAACGTTAACGGTATCCTAAATCTTTTAGAAGCTTCTAAAAATTTTGGTGTTAAAAAACTTGTTCATGTCTCTTCTGCTGCCGTTTACGGCGATAACCCTATTTTACCAAAAAAAGTAAGCATGAGCCCCGAACCAAAAACACCTTATTCGATAACTAAGCTTGACGGCGAATATTACTGTAAGATGTACAGCGAACAATTTGGATTAAAAACTACTTCATTAAGATTTTTTAATGTTTTTGGTGAAAGACAAAATCCTAAAAGCCAGTATGCAGCAGCCGTTCCTATTTTTATAGAAAAAGCTGTTAAAAATGAAGATATTACAATTTACGGTGACGGATTACAGACAAGAGATTTTATTTATGTAAAAGATATCGTACAAGCATGTAATTTGGCAGCCGAGTCTGAATTACAAACCGGCTTATTTAACGTTGCCTACGGTAAAAGTATTACAATTTTGGATATTGCCGAAACTATTATTAAATTAACTAATTCTAATAGTAAAATTTTATTTGCTCCGGAAAGAGCCGCTGATATTAAGCATAGCTTAGCAGATGTTACAGAAACATTTGAGATATTGAAATTTAACCCTAATTGGGATTTATTAAAAGGTTTAGAAGCTACAATAAAATACTTTAAATAGAAGGTTTTATGAAAAACATATTGGTGGTTTTTACCGGCGGAACATTTTCAATGAAAATAGACGAAAACACGGGTGCCGCCGTACCGTTTTTTCACGGAAACGAACTGTTAGACAAAGTACCTGAATCTGAGATGCCCGCAAATATAAAAATATTTGAATACGGCAATTATCCCGGACCTCATATGACACCGGAAATAATGCTCGATTTATCTAAAATTGTTCAAAACTTTATTAACCAACCCGATGTTGACGGTATTATTGTTACACACGGTACCGATACTCTTGAAGAAACGGCTTATTTATTAGACTTAACGGTTAAAACCGAAAAGCCTATTGTTGTTATAGGCGCAATGCGAACAAGCACGGAACCCAATTGGGACGGCGCAAGAAATTTATCTGACGCTATACACACAATTAACAATAATAATAGTAAAAACCTGGGGGTTCTTGTTTGTTTAAACGGCGAAATAAACGCCGCAAGCGAGGTTACAAAAACACACACTGAAGATGTTGAAACTTTCCATAGTTTAGATTTTGGTGCATTAGGTTTTGTTGATAGAGGACGTGTTTTTATTAATAGACTTCCAAAAAAATTAGAAACAATCGAAACAGATAAAATAAATTCTAATGTTGATTTAATTAAAGCTTACGCCGGAATGGATGAAAAATTCTTTAAATTTTCTGCCGATAGCGGTGTTGCAGGCTTAGTTGTAGAAGCTATGGGAGTAGGTAATGTTCCCCCAAAAGCTTTTAACGGTATTCAATATGTTTTAGATAAAGGAATTCCCGTTGTATTGGTATCTAGATGCCCCGCAGGAGAAACCCTTGATATTTACGGATACCCGGGAGCCGGAAAATGGTTACACAAAGCGGGTGTTATTTTTTCTGATTACCTAAACGGACAAAAAGCCCGTATAAAACTTATGCTTGCTTTAGGCAAAACTAACGATGTTACCGAACTTAGGAAAATTTTTGGTGACATATAATGCAACTTTACAATACCGAACCGTTTTATAAAAAGTTAAAACCTTTTATTGGTTCGTTTATTTTATTACCTTTAATGCTTTATATTGCATTGAACAGAGGAAAATATTTTTTAATTGACTGGTTTAACTTGCTTATTCACGAAGGGGGGCATGGCGTGTTTATCTTTTTTGGTAGATACATTCATGCATTAGGCGGTACCTTAATGCAGATAATTATCCCTTCTTTATTTGTATATTATGCGGCAAAAAGAAGATACTTATTTAGCACTCAACTTTTTTTAATTTGGTTAGCCGAAAACTTAGTCAATATAAGCGTATATGCGGCAGACGCCAGAGCACGTAAGTTACCGTTATTGGGAGGGAAAAAAGTTTATCATGATTGGACTTATCTTTTAAGTACCATCGGTATTTGGGAATACGACCAAGCTGTTGGACTATTTTTCTATTCTGCCGCAATAGGAATTTTTGTTATTGTATTTTTATTGCCGATATTAATGCCTAAACAAGAAAAATTATTTATTGACTAACCAAAGGAAGTAATGAAAAAGAACTTAGTAATTTTTTTATTATTAATAAATTTTACTTTATCGGCTCAAAATTTTAAAATATCGATGATGTGTGACAGCCGTGGAGCGGATAACGGAGTAAATAGTAAAATACTAACCAAACTAATTTCGCATTTAAATGAAAATAGCGAAGGAATAGACTATTTGTTCTTTCCCGGGGATATGGTTGACGGAAACAGCAAGTATCCCGAAAAGACTAAACAAGAATTGCTCTATTGGAAACAAATAATGAAACCAATTTACGATAATCCAAATTTTATATTCCCTAAAATTTGGGTTACGGTAGGCAATCATGAAATACAACATTATAAAGACGAAACAAATTTTAAAAGTCTGTTTCAAGATGTATATATGAACGGACCTGAAGATGAAAAAGGCACAACTTATTCATTTGACCATAAAAACGTTCATTTTACCGTTATTAATACTGATAGATGGTATTACGGTGATCCCGAAGATACGACAGACGATAGACGAGATTGGCATTATATCAAACATTTAGATTGGGTTGAAAATGATTTAAAATCAGCCAGAGAAAGAGGTGTAAACAAAATAATTGTAATAGGTCATGAGCAACCTTTTCCGACCGGCGGACATCTACGAGACGGATTACCAAACTTAGGATTAAATTTAAAATTACCGCTTGATTCAGTTAAACTCAAATCTATTAAAGATAGAGATATATTTTGGGATATTTTAGTTAAATATAACGTTTCAGCTTATTTATGCGGGCACGAACATCTTTACAGCAGACTTAGTTACAAAGGGGTTTATCAAATAGTTGCCGGCAGTGCGGGAGCACCCATTTATTACCATAATTCCCTATATGGCGATAATCCCGAGCAAAAAAGAGCCGGACAAGAACTAATATATAACGATGCCGTTCCATATTACGAAGTTTTAGGTTATTTACATGGACCCGGTAAAAACTCCCAAATTTCAGAGGACTTTTTCGGGTTAAGAGCTTTTCATTATATCGTATTAGATATTAGTGAGGAGAAAATTGAAGTAAAAACTTATGGCTGTATGGTAAAAGACGGAACAACAAAAGAATCCGATGAGCCGGTTAGATTAATCGATTCATTTGTTATTGAGTAGCTCTTTATTCAAAAGAAGCTTCTTACTAATCTATAACAACCAAAATTTAATTGAACACTAAATAATCCTTTAAAATTAAAAACCCCCTTAAGTTTAACTAGCTTAAGGGGGTAAGTCAAATTATTTATTTAACAATTAGGCTCTTAAAGCATCCACAATTTTTAATCGTGAGGCACGAACCGCAGGGAAAAAGCCCCCCAACAAACCCATAAAAATTGCAAAAATCATTGAAGTAACAATAATATCAGATGACAGTGCAAAAGAAAATTGAAGTTCGGCAAAACTACTAAAATTTAAAGTAGATATAGTAATAAATTGCAACATAGAAGCAATGCCTAAACCTGCAACTCCGCCAATAAATGAAATAGCCAACGATTCGGTTAAAAACGCTGTTAAGACGCTTCTTCTTCTGAATCCTAAAGAACGCAAGGTACCAATTTCAATCGTTCTATTTGCAACAGCAGCATACATGGTAATAGATGCACCGATAATAGAACCAAAACTAAAAATAACCGTTATAAAAGTACCTAGAATTTTAATAAATCCGGCAAGCATTTCACTTTGCTCGGCAAAATATTTTGTTTCTACTTTTGGTTCATAATATTGAAGTCTTTTATCGGTTTTAAAAAGGTTTGCAAGCTTTGTAAAATCATCTTTAGACTGCAATTTAAATGTTAAACTGGAAACGGAATTACCTCTATTAAATGCCGAAAGCAATTGATCGGCATCACCCCACAATTCTGAATCAAAACCGCTTCCGTCTGACGAAAATACTCCTACAATCGTCCAATAATCACCGGCAAATTTTACCTTATCACCAATATTAGCTCCTGTAAAAGTACGTCTAACACCTTCTCCTACAATAATTTCTCTAACACCTTCTCTAAATTTTCTGCCTTCTATAATTTTTATATTTTTACGTAAAGTAAAAACAGTTTTATTTACTCCTCTAACCATTAAATTGCTTAAGCCTTCTCCTTTTGGAAAATTAATAATAACAACCGGTTCGGCAGAAAGTATTTGCATACCTTCATTGTTTTTAGCAATATAAGGAAGACTTTTAATAACTGATTGCGTTTCGGGATCAATAATACTACTAATTTCGCCGTATGAAGCTTTTCGAGTAATTATTACATTGTCATCGCTTCCTGTAGAAACTAAAGTCTTTTCTACACCGTAAGACATCATTAACACGGCAGAAAAAACAAATACTACCAAGGCGATACCAAAAACAGTAATACCTGTAGTAAGTTTTCTGACCCTTAAGTTTCTTATAATATATTTGAATGGTATTTTCATTTTCACCTCTTTTAACCTATGTGACGGAAACCGTCAACAATTTTTGTTGTTAATGCACGTTGAATAGGGAAAATTGCTGCCAATAACCCAACAATAAAAGCAGAAGAAATTGATAATATCAAAGTAATATCTTCTAACTTAAATACAGGGAAATAAGATTTTGGAATAGCTTGAGAAAAACCTTCAATTATCGGAATAGTTAAAAACAAACCTACCCCGGCACCAAATGCCGAAATAACAAAAGATTCACCTAATATCAATCCGACTAGATGTTTACCGCTAAAACCTAAAGTTTTTAATACCGCATATTCTCTCGTTCTTTCTCTTGCAGACATAATCATTGTATTTCCCAAAACAAGCATAATAATTCCGACTATAATAAACGACATAACGTTCATGGAAGTAATTATTGCACTTGATGCAGAAATAAAGTTTTGTACAAATGCTCTTTCTGTTTCAGTTTTAGTCTCGGCATTAGAATTAGCAAATAATTTATCAATTTTAGTCGAAATGGTGGCGGCATTATCCGGGTTTTTTATCCTAACAGAATACCAACCAACCTCGTTTGCTCTTTCCGGTGATTCCTGAATCATTCTTTCATTAACATACTGCCAGTGAAAGAACATTTGCATAGCATCCGTAGATTCAAATTTCGGTTTATAAATTCCGCGTACAATAAAATCCCATCTACCCGGATATATATCTCCTTCAACGGTCATTATATCACCAACTTTAAGGTTATATTGTTTTGCAATTTCAATTCCTATTACACAAGAATTACGTTCTTTTAGAAATGTTTCCTTCTCATCTTGTGGGATTAAGAATTCCGGATAAACATCAAAGAAAGTTTCTGCTTCAATAGCTATCCTTGTAAAAAACTGGTTTTTATCTATATATACACCTTGAAACCAGTTAGAAAAAGTTACTTTTTCAACTCCTTCAATATTTGCTATTTTATCTTTATATGCATAAGGCAATGGAAAGATAAATGAAACCGCTTGTCTTGTAATAAGCCTGTTACTTGAAGAAGCTTCAAGACCATAATGCCAGGCAGTAACAACCGTCTGCAGCATATTAAAAGCAATAACCGCAATAGCTATTCCAAAAATAGTTAGAATAGTACGCAATTTATGCCTAAAAGCATTTTTTATTATAATTTTTAATACTTTCATATCAGCTCCTATACTAAATCGCCTTTATCCAAATGACGCGTTAAATGAGCTTGGGCAGCGGCATTTGAATCGTGAGTAACCATAATTATGGTTTTTTTGTGTTCTTGGTTTAGTTGTTCTAATAATTTAAGTACTTCTTGTGCAGAGTGTTTATCCAAATCACCGGTGGGTTCATCTGCAACTATTATTAAAGGATCGGTTACAATTGCCCTAGCAATCGCAACTCTTTGTTCTTGACCGCCTGAAAGTTGTTTTGGATAATGATGCATCCTATCGCCTAAATTTACTAAATTTAAGGCAAATTCAACATGTTTTTTCCTTTCTGCTTTACTTAGTTTTGTTAACAGTAGCGGTAGTTCAACATTTTCATATGCCGTTAAAACCGGAATTAAGTTATAAAACTGAAAAATGAAACCGATGTTATTTGAACGCCATTTTGCTAATTCAGATTCGCTGTATTTAGTTATATCGTTGTTTTCTATAATTATATTCCCTTTCGAAGGTCTGTCAATCCCTGCAATTAAATTGAGCAATGTGGTTTTTCCCGAGCCTGAAGGACCCATTAATGCCAAAAAATCGCCGGAATTTACATTAATAGTTATGTTATTTAAAACAGGTACTTCAAAACTATCACGCCAATACGATTTTGAAACGTTTTGAACTTTAATTAATTCAGACATTTAATCTCCCGTTATTTTGTTTTAACTTTTGTTTTTTCTTTAATTTCTTCGTTTAGTTTTAATATTACTTTATCCCCTTCTTCTAAACCCGAAACCACCTCTAACATATCCCCAAATTGTCTACCTGTAGTAATAATATTTTGACGTGCCATATTTTCTTCAATTGAGTAAACAACTTTTCTGTTCCCTGTTTCTCTAACCGCAGAAATAGGAACCATAAGAATAGGTTTATCGTCTTTAGCGGTTTCTTCCTTTTTCTCAATCAAGAAGTTAACTTTTGCACTCATTTCGGGTAGAACTTTGTCATCGTAATTAAAAAAACCAACTTTAACCAAAACAGTTGCTTTAGATCTATCGGCAGTGGGCACTATCTTAGCTACATATCCGGCATATTTTAAGTTGGGATAAGCATCTAAAAAGATGTCGCACTTTTGATTAAGTTTTATTTTTTGAATATTCGATTCGGAAACGTCTGTTTCAACTTGAAGCGATTTCATATCTGCAAGTGTAACCACAGCAGATTTTGAAGTAGCACTACCTGAAATCGGAGTAACTATTTCACCTACATCTGCATTTTTGGTTAGAACCGTTCCGTTAAACGGGGCTCTAATTAACATGTTTTCTAAGGAAACTTCGGATGCTTCAATCATAGCTTTTGCAATATCGATATTTGCCAATGCTTTTTCGTATCGCGCTTCTGCCGATTCTAACAATTCATCGGTAGTTGACCCTGTTTTAATTAATGCCTTTTGTCTATTATAATATTTTTCTGCTTCCTTCAGTTCGGCTTCATATAGTTTTAAAGTGGCTTTAGCTTGTAGTAATTGAGCTTTAATGTCATCATCTTCAAGACGAGCAATAATTTGGTCTTTTACAACCGCATCCCCTTCTACAACACCTAAATATATTAGTCTGCCGGTTCCTTTCGATGCGACCGATGCTTTTCTTTGTGCTACAATATATCCGCTGGCAGTTAACAAAGCATCACTTTCCGAAGGAAAGCTAAGGTTTATTGTATATTGTTCAACTATAACAGAATTATCGCTTACTTTTAGGAAGATAAAATAAGCCGCAACAATAACAATTGCTGTTAAAAGTAAATATACAATGTTTTTAATTAGTTTGGAATTAATCGGTCTTTTGCTTTTTACTTCCTCTTTGCGATCAATTCTTAAAGCTGATAAATCAGGTTTTTCTGAACTCATAAATCCCATTAATAATTAGTGAATAAATAATTCGGAGGCGAGTCGACTATTATAGTATTCAAGTAGGTTTAGACGTACGGGGCATAAATAAGTTCCGAGATCAAAAAAAATATTTAATCTCTTCAATATATTAATACTCTTCTAATACTTTTAAAATATCAGGCTTATAAAATGGTTTGCTAATATGTTTTGTGAAACCCGAATCGACTACTTGTTGTATATCATCCTCGCTACTAAATGCCGTAATTGCAACAATCGGTAAATCTGAATATTTTTTATTTTGTCTTAATAATTTACAAAGTTCTATTCCGCTCATCCCATAGCCTAAGTTAATATCAAGCAAAATAATCTCAAATGTTTCTTTTTCCAATATTTTTAAAGCTTCTTGTGCATCAAAAGCAGAGGTTACAAGATAATCTTTTCTTAAAAACATTTTTATGATGTTTTGATTAGTAGAATCATCTTCAACATATAAAACTCGCTTCAATTTCCATTCGCGCTTTTTATCGTTTTTATTTAAATCCTTAAATTCAAGCTTATTGTTTTCGCATGGTATTATAATATTAAAGTTAGTCCCTTTATTAATTTCGCTTTCAACCAAAATATCACCGTTAAATTCTTTAATAATCCTTTTTGCCAAAGTTAGTCCTAAACCAACCCCTTCGTAAGAACGTCCAAGCCCTTCACTAATTTGCTTAAAGGGTTCCCAAATTATTTCTAAATTTTCCGAGCTAATTCCTATTCCGGTATCACTAATAGAAATTTTAAAATATTCTATTTCCCCTTTGTTAAATTTTTCCAAAACAACACTAACCTTGCCTTTTTTAGTATATTTAAATGCATTATCCAAAATATTATGTATAGCCCGAATTAAATAATGATTGTTTACTTTACCGAAAATATCTTCTTGTAAAATATTTATTTCGTAAACAAGTTTCTTTTGTTCGGCAACGCTTATAAAATGTTCTGCAGCTTGTTTTACTAACTTATTGATATTCGTATTTGTCTTAATCATCTCAAAATTTGTTGATTGTAAATCAGACAAATCTAGCACAAGGTTTAACATTTCTTCAAGTCTTTTTCCGCTAAACAATATTGCTTTTGCCATTTCTTTTTGATCGTTTTCGTTAAGAGTTTCGCTTAATTCTGCAGCAAACCCCAATATTCCGTTTAACGGAGTTCGAAATTCATGATTCATATTAGAAAGCAAATTGCTTTTAAATTTATTTAAATCTTCGGCTCTTTTTAAAGCATTATTTAACGATGACTCCAATTCTTTTTGTTTAGTTATATCCTCTTTTACGGCAATAAAGTTTATTATTTTACCTGTTTTGTTTTTTATAGGAGTAATTATAGCTTTTTCCCAATACAGATCTCCGTTTTTCTTTCTATTACGAAACTCTCCTTGCCAATTATTCCCGGAATTTAAAGTTTCCCACATTTTTTT
>JAEXOD010000215.1 GCA_023447335.1 Bacteroidota bacterium | reverse complement strand
CCGATCTATCAGATTATTATTATTGTCTTTAACTATTTCTAAACCATTAGATAAATCGAACAAGAAGAAACAGGTTAAAGACACAAAAACGATCTACACACTAAGTAATACTGATATTACTTTATTTTCAATTATTGGAGGATTAGTTGCCGGCTTTTCAAAAACATTTTGGTTCCAAAGTACTTCTGTCGAAGTTTATTCGCTTCATTTACTACTAATTTCACTCATAATATTTTATTCATTTAAAATTGCAACAAAAGATAAAGCCGAAAGAATTGATTGGATTATATTGGCTATTATTTTAGCATTTGGATTCGGAAATCATTTAACAACTTTTTTATTTCTCCCCTCACTAACATATCTGTTTATTATTAAAGAGAGAATAAATAAAAACAGTATAATAACATTTGGCTTATCCTCTTTGGCTTTTCTTGTAGTATTTTCGATAATATACTTATTTCTATTACTCAGATCTTCACAACTTCCGTTGTTAAATTGGGGAAATCCTTATAATTGGGAATTTTTAATTCGCCATATAACAGGTTTTCAATATCAAGTTTGGTTGTTTTCTTCTTCCGATGCAGCAAAAGAACAACTATCTTATTTTATAAATAATTTACCAACTGAATTTACTTACTTTACTTTAATAATTGGTTTATTAGGTTTTATAATTGCTACAAAAGTTTCAAAAAAGATTTATATTTTTTTAATGATCCTTTTTGTTTTTACAGTGTTTTATGCAATAAACTACGATATTAATGATATTGATTCGTATTTTTTAGCTGCATACTTATCTTTTTCAATACTTACCGTTTTAGCCTTAGTTTTTGTAATGTCAAAAATTACAACCGCTAACAGGAAATATATTCTTTACGGATCTTTTATTTTACCCATTTTTCAATTAGTTTTTACTTTCAGTTCGGTTAATCAAACCGGTAACTATGCTTATCATGATTATACTCAACATATTCTTAAAACAACTGAAAAAAATAGCATAATTATAAGTTATCAATGGGATTATTTTATTTCTCCTTTTTACTATTTTCGATACGTTGAAAATAAACGACCCGACTTAATAGTTGTAGATAAAGAATTATTAAGAAGATCATGGTATTACACTCAACTGGAAACAAATTATAAAGGCATTTTTGATAATTTAGAATACGAAAAAACTGAATTTTTAAAAGCCTTACAACCTTTTGAACGAAAAGAGAATTATGATGCTCAAAGATTAGAGCTCTTTTATAGAGAAATTATAAAGAAGCTTATTGCTAATAACATTAATAAACGACCCATATATTTTGGTCCGGAATTAATTGATAACGAAATTAAAAATGGCCAAATCGAATTACCGGAAGGGTTAAGTTTTGTTCCGGAAGGATTGCTCTATCGTGTGGTTAAAAATAGAGATTATCATTCTCAAAAGTCTTATAATGTCAGCATTAGATTTCCTAAATTTGAGGATAAATATATTATCAACTTAAAAAACATAGTTTTCGGTATGCTTGTTAATAGAGCAATTTATGAAAACACATATGACAAAAAAGAAAATGTGGAAACAATAAAGAAAATTATAAAAAAACAATTTCCTGAAAAAAGTTTACCAAACGTTCTAAATTAGCCATATATTGTTTTACAAAAGTTTATAATTATCTAATATAAAAAAATAAAGGTTTTAGGCTTAAATAAAAACATGAATTGTTCATTTACTTTCAAAAAAAGATGAGGGCATTTAAATGAGAAAATTATCAATTTCTTTTATTATTTTACATTTATTTTATTCAATTTCAATCGGACAAGTTACATTTTCTGTTGAAGATTTTTATCACTTATATTACGAAGGGCATACACTTACATATTGCCCGGATACATTAAAAACTGAAATAAATATAGGAACATTAGGCAATAACACATGGGATTTTTCTAACTTATTAATCCATGACCAAAGTACAAGTGAATCAGTTAGACCGTTTTATACCCCTTTTATTGCTGAATTTCCCCAAGCTAATTATGCAACTGAAACACCATTTTATTTTTTAAATAGTTCTACAAACTCATATTCATATATAAATTTGGAAGCTACAGGATTTAATTTATTGGGGTCAAAGTTTCAAGTATCTATACAAGGTGATACGCATTCTGAAAAAGTTACTTATACTCCGCCGCAAAATTCATTTATTTTTCCATTAACTTATTTAACTGAATGGAATGATACAAATGAAGTAAATTCCCTTTCATTAGTTAACGGGAATATTGTAAGTTCGAAATCTGAGAGGCATTATATAAATTATAAATGCGATGCATACGGAAAAATAAAAACACCTCAAAACATCTTAGTTTCTGCATTGCGTTTAAAACTTCACAAAACTATTTACGACATAAATACTGGCACTTCTTTTAGAGAAGTTAGTTATAAATTCATCACACCTGAGGGTTTTAGTGTTTCTTTTGTTACTGTGGACTCCCTTTCTTCGGATACAGGTTATGTTAGAATAAAAAACTTAGTATGGACTTACTTAGGATATGTAGGCGTTCAATCTGAAACAAAAACAACAAAAGAATATTTTCTCAAACAAAATTATCCAAATCCTTTCAATCCGGCAACCAAAATTTGTTTTGACTTACCCACAACTTCAGAAGTTAGTTTAATTATTTATGATATATTGGGCAATAAAATAAAAACCCTGCTACATGAAGAGTTATCTGAGGGAGCTTATAGTACTACTTGGATTCCTGAAAAAAATATTTCTGCAGGTGTTTATTTTTGTAAATTAATTTCTAACAATAAAATTAACACAATTAAAATGTTATATGTAAAATAGTCATAAAAATAGGCGTTATCACAATTTATCAAAGATATTAAGCTTGTAAATCAAATATTTTATAGATCAACATTGTTATTTTCTTGCGGTTTTATTTTTTTTATTTTATATTATTAAAAAAGTGTATTTTTTTTCATTATTCTCTTCTATTGTCTGATAATTAACTATCTTTAACATATTTAGGGGTTCACTATGAAAAAATTCTACGTTTATTTTATTTTATCTTTGTTATTTACTTCATCCGTTTTTGGACAAATAACATTAACAAAAAATGATGTTACAACAGTGTATACCTTCGGTAATACAATTACAAGTCATGAAGATACTTTAACAACAAATTTAAACATTGGTGCACCGGGTAATAACACTTGGGATTTCTTTAACTTGAATTCACATATTGCCGTAACAAGCAAGTCTGTAAATCCTGCTACCACACCCTATATTGGCGAATTCACCGGAGCAAATTATGCATTAGAGACACCGGAAGTGATGATGGGAGTTGCTACAAACTTTTATTCTTATATTAACATAACTAATGAAGCTTTTAATGTTTTGGGAGCAAAGATGCAAGTCTCAATACCAAATATGATTCTAGGTCAAAAAATGGTAAATAACCCACCCGAAAAATCTTTTATTTTCCCGATGACTTATCTAACAGAATGGACAGATGTTTTCCAATTCACTGTTTCTTCTACATTAAACGGAACTCCAATGAACTCATCTACCGAAAATCATAGAAAACATTATAAATGCGATGGATATGGAATGATGAGAACACCAAATAATGATATTGTGCCTGCTTTAAGATTGAGAGAAGACGAAACGCGATATAAACCAGCAACAGGTGATTATTCGCGAGAAATTTCTTATGAAATTATTGCATTAAATGGCTTTAGCGTTTCATTTTCTGCGGTTGATACTCTTTCCCCTGATAATGGTTTTATAGATGTAACAGATGTTTTATGGACTTCAATGGGAACTGTCGGAGTGCATCCTGAACCTTTAACCCCAACAAATTTCAGTTTAGAACAAAATTATCCGAACCCATTTAATCCAATGACCACAATTAAATTTAGTATTATCGAACAATCAAAAGTTAGCTTAATTATTTATGATGTTCTCGGAAATGAAGTAGAAACAATTATAAATGAAGAATTACCTTCGGGTTCTTATAATACAACATGGCTTCCGTCAAGCAGTATTTCAGGTGGCGTATATTTTTGTAGACTATACGCTAATAACCTCTCAAAAACAATTAAAATGGTTTATTTGAAGTAATAAAAAAAACGCCGGTTTAGCCGGCGTTTTAATTTTATTCATAATAACTTAATATATCTTCAGCTTTTTCTTTATCAACTTTATGCCCCGGTTTGAACGATTGTAGCAAAACATCCATTTGATGAATTAATCGTTTTTTGTAATATTTAGGTGCATAAATAGAACCGTCAATCATATATAATCTTTTTGATTTTTCGTCATAAAATGTATAACTGATAAATGGACCTCCTCCGCTATTATCACGAAATCTCCATAAACCCTGAGTCATAATTGCATAATATCCGTTAAAATTAACTTCTTTGCTACTTCTGTTATCTTCAGAAATCTCAACCCATGTTGAATCATCAGAAGTTCTATAGTGCTTTTCGGTAATTCTATTTCTTAGAGAAACAATTGAATCACTATTTACCAATGTTGGGTCTGCATTGTCAATCCAATGCACAAATATCCATCTTTCCATATCACTATCAGGAGAGCGTCTCAACCAAACAAAGTTTTCATTTGGTTTATCTTTAGCCAATTGAAAATCTGCTTGCACATAAATTAACCAGCCATGATTTTTAAGAAATTTAGCTTCAATTTCCTTTTTTTCATATTTTTGATTGTATAAAGAATTAAAGAGTCTCTCGTCACTTGCTTTTTGGAAAGCATAAAGTAAGTTTTCGGAATATTGCAATAGATTTTTTGAAATAATTTCATCAGATTTGCCTGTAACTATCATAACTAACTGATCTTTCGCCCACAAATCTTTTTTAGTAAAAAAGAATGCACTATCTTTCATTACTAAATCTATTACTTTATCATCCAAGATACTTTCGATATATTTTGATAGATCGCTTCCTGTATATAAAGGACAGATAATCAATACATTTTTCTTGTTTTTTTGCTTTTCAAAACTATCATAATTAAAACGTCTCAAATTAAATAAGTTTTCGGGTTGCGGAGTATAAACAATTTTATTAAAAACAGTACGCAATGCAGGTTCTAAGTTATAAAAACTTGCAGTATCAGCTATAACATATATGTCATCTTCGTTGCCATAAGCTTTCTTTTTCTGATCACAACCGTTGAATGAAAAAATTATAACTAAAATGAGAAATGAAGGGACTAATAAAAGTAGAGTTTTTTTTATCATGATAACATCAATTTAATTTTTGAAAGTTTTACAAACAAGAATTAATATTTGTTTCAATTATAAAGGAACGTTAGAAAGATTTAATGATAAGCCTGGGAAAAGTAACAAATAACTAACCCACATAACAACACCTATTGATACAGGTATTGCGAAGTTATCATCACTCCATCCATACGAGATATTTTCGGCAATTGCGCCAACTGCAACAGAAAGAAAACCGATCAAGTATTCAAGGGGCTCACCCGAAACTTTGGGAGTGACTAGCACAACCAAACACGCACTAACGAAAAATGCGGCTGTACCCTCTAAACTTTTTGCTAAAAATTTATGTTTTCCAAATTTCCTTCCTATTAAAGCAGCTAAAGTATCACTAATAATTAAAACAGAAAATGCAGTAATTACTATAACTTTAGGAAATACAAAAACTACTAGTACGGCTGATAAAAAAACATATGTTGCACCGTTTAGATTTTTCTTTTTGCTATCAATTTCATGCTTCCTTAGCATAAAGCCAAAATATTTATATATATATTTGGCTAATAATGGAGAATAGTATCTTCCTAAGTCTAATACAAGTGAAAAAATAGCTAGGGGAATTAAAATATAAAGTGCAGTAACCTTGGGAATAAAATAGTAAATAATAGGTATTGAAAGAGAGCATAAGTGTATGCTCTTTCTCAATACTTCATTCTTATATGCAATATCATCTATCTGAGTTCGATTCACTATCTGACTTCTCATTATTATTCCCGTTTTCTTTTCCTTTTCGTTTTTCTAAAAGTTCTTTAACATGATCGGGAATGTCTGAATTACTTTTTGAACCATTTTCATTTTTACCGTTTATCTTTTTTACAGGAGGTAGTTCTTCACCTCTTATTATTTTATCGATTTCTTCGGAATCTAAAATTTCTCTTTCTAAAAGTTCCAATGAAAGTCTATGTAATATTTCGACATTATCTTTCAATATCTGATCGGCACGATTCATACATCGAGTAATTATATCTTTAATCTCATCATCAATCATCTCAGCCGTTCTATCACTATAGTCTTTATGTTTGGTAATTTCTCGTCCCAAAAAGATTTCTTCTTCTTTGTTACCGTAAGATAGAGGACCAAGTTTTTCGCTCATACCCCATTCACAAACCATTTTTCTAGCTATTCCTGTTGCTTTTTCGATATCGTTACCGGCACCCGTTGTAAATTTATTGAAGATAAGTTTTTCGGCTGCACGTCCGCCTAAAGCATAGGTTATCATCGCTTCAAGGTATTCTTTAGAATATGTATGTTTTTCATCAACCGGTAAATAGGTTGTTACACCCAATGCT
>JAEXOD010000173.1 GCA_023447335.1 Bacteroidota bacterium | reverse complement strand
AGGTAAAACTGTATGCGTGGTACCGCCGTTAAATGTATAAACACTGTTACCGCTAACTACATTGGTAATAGATAAGTTTGCATCTCCGGTGTTTTTAATTTTTAAGGTTAAATTAGAACTTGTATTTACCGTTACATTTCCAAAAGCCAACGAAGAAGGAGTTACAACAATGTTCGGATTTGTTTGGAAACCTTCACCGGTTAAAGTTACAGTAGTTGTTGGTGAATCAGGGTCATCGCTTGTAATAGTTAAGTTACCGTTTTCAGTTCCTACTGCAGTAGGGCTAAAAGTAACTGTTACAGTCTTTTCTCCGCCGGCAGCAATAGTATAAGAAGTACCGCCGTTAAAAGTATACTTACTGTTTGAAGATACTACATTGGAAACCGTTAATGTAGTATTACCCGTGTTTGAAATTTTAATATCTTTGCTTGAAAAAGACCCAACTAATACTTGGCTAAAATCCAACCCTGTAGGGTCAACAACTATATTTTGAATAGGAGCAATACCGATAGTCAATTCAAAAGAACGAACACCTTTTGTACCGCTATTATAAGTATAATTTTGATTTGTTCTTAAATCTTGAGTTGTGTTTGAAGTTAAATCTTTCAATTTAATTTCGTAACCATTGGGAACGTCTGCAAATTCAGAAAACACTAAAGAAACATTTTGATTAGATTGATCTGTATTTACTTTAAATGTCCAAGTTTTGTAACCTGAAGCTAAACTTGTCAATTTTTTAATATCTTTACTATAAAAGTTACCTAAATATGCAGACCAGTCATTATGTTCAAAATATACACTAATATAACTACTCGGCGGTGTTCCCGGTATAGGCAAATCAATTAAGGTATCAAAACTATCTGTAGCAAAATAACTCATTCCTGCAAAACAATTGTCGGATAACGAATTTACCGAAGCATTAATTTTAATATCCCATTTATCAAACGTGCTATTGTTTAAGTTATAGTCAGCATTTGGTAAAATACCGTCTCTTAATTCAAAACCTAAAAATTTATTATTGAAAGTGATATTTCCCTGAACATTTGTGTTAGTAAAAAGACCTGAAGGAAGACCGCCGGAAATATATCCGTTATCCCAATCTTCTTCAACATATGCCAATAATAGTACTTTTGAGGGGTCACTAATATCTGATAATTTAATTTTTAATTCCCAGTAACCGTTAGCTTTCCAATTTTGAGTCGTAAACGATGCATCTACCCAAGAACTTCCGTTATACACTCTTCTTACTTCGGTATTATCGCTACTTTTAAAAACATAATGATAGTTAGCCGAAAAAGGTAAAGTTGGGTTATAACGCCAAGCATCTCCGTATATTGAACCGGTTCCCGAAGTAGGAGTTGATTGAGGATCGGTATCTAAATATATATGGTAAGCACGACCACCATCGGTAACAGTACCTGCAGGCGTTGAACCGCTAAATCCAAAATATAAATAATCATTATCCCAAGTAACATAAGCGGGTAAAGTTTCACCGCTTGTAGTGTTAAACTTTTCACTTGCCGTTTTAAATTCATTATTACCGTCAATATTTATTGTGTGGTAAGTTTGCGCCTGCAAACAAACCGCCATAACAAATAAGACAAAAAGTATTAATTTGTACTTCATCGTTACCTCTTCTTTAAATTAATAAAATATATTTAAAATACTAAACAAAAAAATGTAAACAAAGTGACCTAACTCACTTTAACGCTTAAGTAACGAAAAATAATATAAAGAGTGATAAATATTAATAATATTGAGAAAAGAGGATTTAAACCGAACGCCGTAGGTATATCACCAATAATCATACAAACAAGAGCAACTAAAATAGCATAAGGTAATTGTGTTCTAACGTGTTCAACATGGTTGCAACCTGAAGCGAGTGAGCTTAATATAGTTGTATCCGCAATAGGACTACAGTGGTCTCCGAATACACTTCCGGCAAGTACCGAGCTTACAACTCCGTAAAGCACAATGTCAGACTCAATAGGGTTTAACCCTGCTGTTAATGATAATTTGTGCCCTAACGGAATAACAATGGGCATAACAATTGCCATTGTTCCCCAGCTTGTACCGGTAGAAAAGCTTGTTATTGCACAAATTATAAAAACTAATACAGGCAACCATCTGGGATCAATAGAATTTCCGATAATTGAAATTATATATTCGGCTGTATTTAGTTCTTCGGTAACAAGACTTATTCCCCAAGCAAAAACTAAAATTAAATTAGCGAACAACATACTTTCAATTCCTTTTGTCCATGCATTAAAAGACTGATGAAGGTTTAATATTTTTTGACTGATTGACATTATTATGGCAACAATACCGGCTATCAAACTTGACCACAACAATGCAAGATATGAATTTGAATTGGATATTATTGTTCTTAAAGTATATTCTTTTATTCCTTGCTCTTTTACGGCATCAAGCCCTGTGTAATATAAACCTGCAATTGTACCGAATAAAATAATAGCAATCGGAATTAAAGCATTTAATGCACGAGCTTTATCCCCTTTATATAAGAATTTTTCGTTAATTACGTTTCCGGCTTCAGCTTCGTCAATACCGCTTATCGGTTCTCCTTCTCTTGTTTTTTTTTCTGCTTTTAACATAGGACCAAAATCACGATTAGTTAAGCTAACCATTAAGACAAAAAACAAAGTAGCAATAGGATAAAACCTATATTGAATAGTTTGTAAAAAAACATCGTAAGCAGAATAATTAGAGTTTATTGCTTTTAATCCGTCTTCAATTAACCCCAATTCAAAACCTATCCATGTACTAATAATAAATAAACTAGTTACGGGAGCACTTGTGGAATCTACAATATAAGCTAATTTTTCTCTGCTTATTTTTAATTTATCCGTAATAGGTCTCATCATATTTCCGACAATTAAAGAATTTGAGTAATCGTCAAAAAATATAATTACACCTGTTAACCAAGTAGCTACCATGCCGGATTTTGGTGTCTTGGCAAGTTTAGTAATTTTATTTGCTAATCCAACCATACCGCCGTTTTTGGAAATTTTTCCTATTACTCCGCCCATTAAAAAAGTAAACAAAATAATTAATGCATGATTTTTATCTATTAAGCTATTTAACATAATAGTATCGGCAAGCCTAAATAATGCATTTAATGGATTATAATCGTATATAAAAAATGCCCCAATAAATATTCCTAAAAATAAGGAGACGATAACTTGCCTTAAAACCAAAGCAAGTATAATTGCTAATAAAGGAGGAATTATACTTAATATACCGGGTATTACTCTTATTTGAGTATTTATATTTGAAAAGCCGTCAAATTTTAAATAATTAACTCCTATATTACCAAACGTTATTACGGTATCAACAGAATTTTTATCTACTTTAAATACTATTTTTTCCTTAAACTTATCGACAAATACAAAACAAGTTAGTTCGTTTAGCGAATCGGGTAAGTTTGTTATTTTTATCGGAATAGTAATATTAGATAAAGTATGATTGGAAATTTCAACTTTTTGAGCAAATAAATTGTAGCTAATAACAATTAATAAAACTGTAACAATCTTTCTCATCAATAAAAGAATATAATTATTTATAAAATTGAATTATTATGCAAATTAATAATTTTAGATAAGAATTCAAAATTGTATTAGTTTTGTTTTATTAAGTGATAAATGTTAAGCGTTGAGTGTTAAATATGCACTGCGGTTTTTAATCCCCACTTTTGATATTTTGCTTTTTAACAAAAAAATCCTCACCGTATTATTTAGTGAGGATTTTAATATTTAATAAGTTTCAAGTTCTCTGTAGTTCAAGTTGCTTGTCACTTACTTTATCAGAGTCATTTTCTTTACTTGGCTAAATCCTTCAGTTTCAAGTTTGTAATAATATATGCCGCTGCTTAAATTACTTGCGTTAAAATCAATATTATATATTCCTATTTCCTGCTTTTCGTTTACTAATGTGG
>JAEXOD010000137.1 GCA_023447335.1 Bacteroidota bacterium | reverse complement strand
GTCATAACCATGTTTAGTAAATAGAGCCTGCAAATCTAAAACCGTATCAGCTAATTTATCTGTGGGTAGATTAACATCTTCTATAATTACTGTAGTTCCGTTTTTTCGTGCGGCACAAACGGTAGGGAAAAGACCTTTTCTTATATCCCATAGTTTTTTATATTCATATTTATTAGTGGTGAAACTAACCGGCTGAACTTTTGGTAAGTGATCTATTGCTTTTGTTATTTCTTCAATTTGTTTATTAAGGGATTCTTTATCCATTGCAGAAGTTTCTATTAGAAGAGCAGTAACCTGCTCGCCTAAGTCTTTAATAAAATCGGGCATTCCCGGTTTATTTTCGGCTGCTTTTAAAGCCGCTCTATCCATTATTTCGGCAGCATCAACGGGTAAATTATTAAAGATCGGAATTGCCATACATGCGGTTTTCGTATCTTCAAAGAAAATTAGAGCAGTTCCTTTATTTGGCAATTCGGGTACTGTTTTTAAAGTCAGCTCGCTGATAAAACCGAGTGTTCCTTCGCTGCCTATCATCAGATGAGAAATAATTTCAAAAGGATCATCAAAATCTATTAATGAATTAACACCGTATCCGCATGTGTTTTTCATTTGATATTTTTGCTTTATTCTTTCTGCAATAGTAGTATTATCTTTTACTTTTTTGGAAAGTGATTTAATTTTATCAAGTAAATCTTTACGTTTATTACTGAAATTATTTCTACTCACATCGTCTGAAGTATCTAGTACTGTTCCGTCAGCAAAAACAATTTTCATCCCAAGTAAAGTATTATAAATATTTTTAGCGGTGCCGCTTGTCATACCGCTAGCATTATTGGCAGCAATACCGCCAATTTTTGCCGAATTTATTGAAGCAGGATCTGGTCCTAATTTTTTATGATAAGGTGCAAGATATAAATTTGCAAAACCGCCGATTACACCAGGTTGCAATTTCATCTTATCGCCGTTTTCCAAAATTTGGTATTTATTCCACTCACCACCTAATAAAAGCAAAACAGAATCGGAAATTGCTTGTCCGGAAAGGGAAGTACCCGCAGCCCTAAATGTAATAGGAAGTTTTAATTTATTACATTCAATTATTACTTTTTGAGCTTCATCTTCGTTTTCTACTTTAACAACTAAATTGGGTATTAATCTATAAAAACCCGCATCGGTCCCATATGCTAATTTTCGTAACTCGTCATAAATCAATCTATCGGAAGGGATAAATTTTTCCAATGATTCAAAAAGCTTAAGATAATCTCCTTTCAACATTCTATTTCTCGTTATTATAAATTAATTAGTTATTTTTCATTATTTCTTCAATTTCATCAACAGTTTTTGGTATCGGTTTACCTAACACTTTTGAACCGGTTTCCGTAACCAAAATATTATCTTCAATGCGTATACCACCAAAATCAAAATGTTTTTCGGCTTCATTATAATTAATAAAATCTAAAAATTTATTTTGTTCTTTCCATGTTTTTATTAATTGCGGGATAAAATAGATTCCCGGTTCAACGGTTAACACAAATCCTGCTTCAAGGGGGCGACCTAACCTTAAATATTTTAATCCAAATTGCTCACTTCGAGTAATTTCTTCGTTATAGCCGACTAAAGATTCACCTAGTCCTTCCATATCATGCACGTCCAAACCCAGCATATGACCTAAACCATGAGGGAAAAAGAGTGCATGGGCTCCGGCATTAACTGCTTCATCAGTATCACCTTTCATTAAATCCATGTCTTTTAAACAATTTACAATAGTTTTTGCTGCTATTTTATGAACATCTTTATAAGGAATACCGGGTTTTATATTTTTAATAGCGTTTAGATTAGCATTAAGAACAGCATTATAAATTCCTTTTTGAAATTCTGAGAATTTTCCGTTAACCGGAAAAGTTCTTGTTATATCACTAGCATAATGCATTAAAGATTCAGCACCGCTATCAAGCAATGCTAATTGACCGGATTTCATAATATTTTCGTGATGCGGATTATGAAGTTTATCTCCGTTGACGGAGAAAATAGATGAAAAAGATGGTCCGTGTCCTTTTGCATAAGCATAAGCTTCAATAAAAGAATAAATATCTCTCTCACTTGCACCGGGTCTTGTGTTTTTCATTGCATAAATATTCATGTCATAACTGATATCTAATGCTTTTTCAATTTCAAGAATTTCTAAATCATCCTTTACCGCTCTTTGATTGATTACGGCTTTAATTAATTCTCTTGACACATGTTCATTAACTTTGGGATAATTAAGGGTTAATAATTCGCTTATTAACAGTAAATTATCGGTTCTATATTGAGGTAGATAATGAAACAATGCCCCTCTCTTAAATAAAGCTGAAATATGCTTATACAATTTATCGATATACATAGTTTTTTCAACACCACAAAAAGAAGCTTTTTCTACTAAAGAAGGCTCTGCTCCCGTCCAAACTAAATCATCTAAAGTTAAATCATTACCAAATATTATTTCCTCATTTGTATCTAGGTCAATAATTCCGAATAATCCTTCGTAATCTAAACCAAAATAGTATAAAAATGTGCTATCTTGTCTAAATTTGTAAGTATTAGCAGTATAATTAATAGATGAAAGGTTATTTCCGGGGAGCAAAATAACACCGGTTTTAATAGTTTCTTTCAACTTGTTTCTTCTTTCGATATAAATTTTTGAATCAAACATTAGTCAAACTCCGGTTTTTTTTAATAACAAATATAATTAAATAAAAATTCAGTTTATACCCCTTAAATAATGAATTTTTTTTCATTTTTATTATAGTCTTTTTTTTTGAGCAATATTTTATATAAACTTTTACCGTAATTTGAAATCAGAAAAGATAATAATTTAATTGGTATAAATATTGTTTATGTAAAGTGAATATCTGAAGAAAAATGAAAATTATAAAAGACATATTGCAAAAAGACAACTTTACAAGAGATGATATTATAACTCTGTTAAGTTTAAAAGAAGAAGAAGAAATTTCATTGTTGCGCGAAAAAGCCAATAAAATTAGGGTTGGAAGTTGCGGAAATGAAATTCATATTCGTGCATTGTTGGATTTTTCCAATTATTGTGAAGAAAATTGTGCATTTTGTGAGTTAAGAGAAGATAATTTTTCTGTTAATAGATATAGATTAAGTGCTGATGAAATTATCGAAATAGCAAAAAAAATCTCAAATTTGGGATTTAAAACAATTTTTTTGCAATCCGGAGAAGACAGTTTTTATGATCCTGATATAATCGCCTATATTATTTACACTATAAAACAACAGACGGACTTAGCATTAACTTTAAATATTGGACCAAGAAATTTTGACGACTATAGAGCCTGGAAATTAGCTGGTGCAGATAGGTACTTTTTAAAGTTTTATACATCGAATAGTACTCTCTATTCTATAAATCATAAAAAGAAGAATTTATTTGAAAAAATTAGTCATCTAAAATTTTTAAAACGAATCGGTTATCAAACCGGAACCGGAAATATTATCGGATTACCACATCAATCAATTGAAGATATTGCAGATGATATTTTGCTATGTAAAGAATTGGATGTAGATATGGTTTCTTTTGCCCCGTTTCTTCCTCATCCGTTTACTCCGTATCAGAATAAAAAACAAGCAGATATTAATTTAGTTTTGAATACCATTTCAATAGCCCGTATTTTAATGAAAAATGTTCATATTCATGCTGGAAATGCTTTAGATACTTTAGTAAAAGAAGGTAGATTTAATGCAATTAAAGCAGGCGCCAATATCATTATTAGCGACTTAACCGGTTTTGTACCTTTAAAAAATTATACCAAAATTCCATCGGTGGAAAACACTCTCAATTATACTCAAGAATTATCGTTAAAAGTAGAACAATTAGGTCTTAAAATTGCCGCAAACGCAGGCAATTCACTTAAAATGACCGTTTAACCTCAATCCATATTTAAACGGCAACAATTTTCTCCTTTAAAATGTTAAAATTTTAAGTTAAGTTTGTATTTTATAAAATTGAGGAATTATGAAAAAATTATTGTTTCTTATTATTGCAATTGTGTTTGTTGCATGTTCGGGAAAATCTGAGGATGAACTGAAAGGGGAGTTGAAGACATTTCTTCAAGATAAAAAGTTCAAGGAAGCGGAAAAAACTTTTGAAATGATTATAAATAATTATCCTGAAAGTAAAAATAATGATTCATTAATTTTTGAATTTGCGAAATTATATCATAGCCGAATAATGACCAATTTAAGTAGTGATCAGAATTTAAAAAATGCAGTTAAATATTACGAAAAATTATATATAGAATATCCAAAATCAGAAAATGCTCCTCACTCAATGTTTATGTGCGGATTTATTTATGCTAATGAATTAAAAGATTTGACTAAGGCTAAAAATTATTACAATAAATTTTTAAGTAGTTATCCTAATCACGAATTAGCGGCAAGTGCAAAAATTGAATTAGAAAATTTAGGTGTTCCGCCTGCTGAAATTCTTAAAAAGTTTGACGGTTTAAAATAGTTGGCAGAAATTGAATATAAAAAATTTCTAGAACCTTCTTTTATATCAAGACTTAGTAGTTTGGAAATTAAAGCCAAAAAAGTTGTAGAAGGTTTTATGGTAGGGCTTCATAAAAGTCCCTATCACGGATTTAGCGTTGAATTTAGTCAACATAGACCTTATATGCAAGGGGATTCAATAAAGAACATTGACTGGAAATTATTCGGAAAAACTGAAAAGTTTTATATTAAACAATTTGAAGAAGAAACAAACCTTTCCGCATATGTGTTACTTGATGTAAGCAAAAGTATGGATTATAAATACTCATCCGAAATTACTAAGTTTGAATATGCTAATACTCTTGCCGCTAGTTTAATTTATTTATTGAATAAGCAAAGGGATTCGGCAGGATTGGTTTTATATTCTGATAAAATAGAGACTTATCTAGAACCAAAAGCAGCAAAAACATATTTAAAAGTTTTATTTAGTGCTTTAGTAAATCAAAAATTAAGCGGTAAAACGAATACCGGAGAATGCTTAAATAAAGTTGCCGAAAAAATAAAAAAAAGGGGAATGATTATAATTATTTCGGATTTTTTTGATAATCCCGAAAGTGTAATTAATGCGTTAAAACATTTTCATTACAAAAAGAATGATGTAATTGTTTTTCAACTTTTAGATAGAATTGAAAGTACATTTGATTTTGGTCGAGATGCAATTTTTATTGATAAGGAAACAGGCGAAGAGATTACAACCCAATCTTCTCAGATACAAAAAAGCTATATAAATTCATTTACAAACTTCACAAATACTTTAAAATTAGAGTGCTTAAAATATGGGATCGATTATAATTTAATTTATACGGACATGACCTACGATAAAGCATTGCAAAGTTTTTTCATTAAAAGAAGTAGACTAAATTAATTATTTATACAATAGCACACTTACGATAACATTTACCCAGTTTATTTAATAATAAAGCCCTATCTTCAAATATTTTGAGATAGGTACTTTATTACTTAAAATATTCTTATTTATTCAGTAAGTCTACTTAATTCTTCAATTTCATTAAAATGAAAGTTGATTTTTTCATTCGCAATTTCTTCAGATTTTGCTTCAACAATACAACGTAATATCGGTTCGGTATTGGATTTTCTGAAGTGAACCCAGTATTCTTGAAAATCAATTCTTAAGCCATCTTCTATATTTATTTTTTCATTTTTATAAACTTCTACAAGCTTTTTTAAAACATTATCCGGATTTAAATTGTTTAATTCAATTTTTCTTTTTGCAATTGTATAGTTAGGTAAAGAAGCTTTAAGTTCACTCAAAGTACCTCCGAATTCTAATAAATGTTGCAAAGTAATTGCGGTACCGGTTAGTGCATCTCTTCCGAAAACTAATTTAGGATAAATAACGCCGCCGCTTCCTTCACCGCCGATAATTGCATTTACATCTTTCATTTTTTTTACAACATTAGCTTCACCAACAGGGGATTTATATATATTGCAACTATTTTGAATAACAATATCATCCACAGCACGAGTTGTAGATAGGTTAACAACTACATCTCCTTTTTCTTTATCTAAAATAAATTTAACGGCTTGGGCAATAGTATATTCTTCACTAAAAGGCTCACCTTTTTCAGTAATTAAAACCAATCTGTCAACATCAGGGTCAACAACAATTCCTAAATCAGCATTATTTTCTACAACGGCTTTCATTGTTTCAGTCAGATTTTCGGGTAATGGTTCGGCTAAACGAGGGAATATTCCTGTTTTTTCGCAATTCATCTCAATTACTTCGCAACCAAACTTTTTCAAAAGTTCCGGCATAACATAAGAACCGGCTCCGTTCACGCAATCTAATAAGACTTTAAAGTTTCTTTTTTTTATTTTATCCAAATTAAGAAAATTTAAATTAAAAACGGCATTCAGGTGGTCCTTTAATCCATTTTCATCAAATACAAGTTTACCGAGTTCATCCCATTTTACATAATTTATCGGTTTCTCAGAAACCAAGGATAACATCTGTCTGTTCTGTTCAATTGTCATAAATTCTCCTTCAGAATTTATCAATTTAAGTGCATTCCATTCGTTAGGATTATGACTTGCCGAAAGAGAAATACCGCCTAAAGCTTTATGTTTTAATACGTTAAATAGAACTGTAGGGGTTGGTGTAATGCCTATATCAATAACATCAATGCCTTTAGCCATTAATGTACCAAAGACAATGTTTTTAACCATATCTCCCGTAATTCTCCCATCTCTACCAACAACTATTTTTCCTTTACCGCAGAAATCAGCGAAAGCAGAAGTGTATTTTACCAATATTTCCGGTTCTAATCCGCTTCCTATTATTCCTCTAATTCCCGATACGCTGACCATTAATGTGGACATAAAAATCTCCTAAATTTAAAATAAATTTAATATTTATTTGACTAAAATAATAAAGAGTACTATTTTAAAATACGAAAATATTTTTTTATTTAATTAGTTCAAAATCCATTAACTTAACTGAGGTAATTAGTATGAGACTGACTCTGCTAAGATTTTATGTTCTATTCCTATGTTTTGTACTTGTTGGTAATGCATTTGCAAGTTCGGGAAAGATAACCGGTAAAATAACAGATAAAGATACCGGTGAGTCTTTACCATTTGTAAATGTGATGGTTGACGGTACAACAATGGGGGCGGCATCAGACATGAATGGTGTTTTTACCATTCTGAATGTTCCGCCGGGTGTTTATAATGTGACAGCGTCTTTAGTCGGCTACTTAAAAAGTACCGTTAAAGATGTGAGAGTAAATGTTGATTTTACGACGCGATTGGATTTTCAGTTATCATCAGGCTCAATCGATTTGCCTGCTGTTATTGTTCAAGGTGAAAGAAATCCCTTAATTCGCCAAGACTTAACAAATCCTACTGTTGCTATTACATCGGAAACTATCGGTGAATTACCGGTAGATCAAATTTCCGATATTATTAAACTGCAAGCGGGTGTTACCGTAGGTAATGACGGTGCACTTCACTTTAGAGGAGGTTACGCTAATGAAGTAGCTTATACTATTAACGGTGTATCTGTTAATGACCCTTATGGCAATTCACGTTCTGTCGGTATTGCAACAAACGCTGTTCAAGAAGTTTCGGTTTCAACAGGTACTTTTAGTGCAGAATACGGAAATGCTCTTTCGGGTGTTGTAAATTATGTTACAAAAGAAGGCGGTGAAAAATATACACTAAGCGTACGTGGTTATGCCGGTGATTATTTAACTTCTCGCACAGATTTATTCAAACATCTCGATGAAATCGATCCTTTGAATAGAGGAAGAATGGAAGCTACTTTTGGCGGTACAATTCCTTTTACGGATAGAAACATGAAATTTTTCTTATCCGGAGTTTATGAGAATTTTAAAGGTCACTTATACGGAGATAGACTTTATAATACTACCGATTCATATATTGCATTGTCAGAATTTCCGACAGGAGATCCAAGAAAAGGCAATTCTACTGCTGCTTGGTATTTTAACCCCTTTGATACCTTAAGTACCGGATTACCTACCGGTGACGGTGAAACAGTAGCTTTAAATGATAGCTGGAGCTTAAATTTACAAGGAAATATTAGTTATAACTTTACTTCTTTATTAAAATTAAAATACGAATTTGTTTTTGATAGAGGAGAAAGCCATGGCGGAGGCAATTTCGATTCTTATGAATCAAGATATAATCCGGACGGAATGGGCAAAACCTACGATAATTCAGTTCATAATGCATTAGAATTTACTCATACAGTAAGTTCAAATGTCTTTTATACATTAAAAGGTTCTTATACTTTCAATAGAGGTCAGTATTATTTGTATGAAAATCCTTATGATACAAGATATTTGCCGACAGCATACCAAAGAAGATTAGGAAATTCAACTTTCTTAACCGGTGGTACTGATAACTATAGATTTAGCAGAAGTACTGAAACAATGGGTATTAAAGGAGACTTAGTTGCCCAGATGTTTGAAACACACGAAGTTAAATTTGGTTTTGAAGGAAGATTTTTTAATTTAAATGTTGAATCATACAGTCTTGAAATAGGAAAAGAAGATCTTACTGCTGCAGACGGTTTCGGTTCAATAACAACATCAGATTTATTAAAACCTAATTTAAAATTAATTAGAAGAATACCTACAAGTCCTGCTTTGTATACTAAATATTCAAGAAAACCAAGTTCATTTGCATTTTATTTAAGAGATAAAATCGAACTCGAATCTTCTTTAATTCTAAATGCCGGTATAAGATATGAATATTTTAATCCAAATTCATACTATAACGATAATTTGACTACAGAGCTTCAAGAAGAAAAAGCGGGTAATATGAATAAGAATTTAAAAAAAGCAACCATTAAACATATGGTTTCACCAAGAATTAGTATCTCTTATCCGATAACTGAAAAAGGATTAATAAGATTCTCTTACGGACATTTTTACCAAAACGGATCTTTAAGTTCATTGTATTCTAATCCTAATTTCTGGGTTACGAACGTTGGTTCAACCCCAAGATTCGGAAATCCTGATGTTAATCCTCAAAAATCAGTTCAATATGAACTTGGTTTAAATCAGGTATTAACAGACGACTTAAAATTGGAAGTTACAGGTTTCTATAAAGACGTACAAGACTACATTTATACACAAACAGTTTATACAACACAAGGACGTGAATATAGTGTTTTAACTAACTTAGCTTATTCTAACGTTCGCGGTGTTACTATTTCTGTATTTAAGAGAAGATCGCCACAAAGTTTATTTCAAGCCAGTTTAGATTATACTTTCCAAATAGCTGAAGGAAGTAGAACAGAACCTTCCGAAGATTTATTCTTTAGCGAAGCTTCAGGTAAATTAACAGAAACATACTTAGTACCTTTAGCATTTGATAGACCCCATATCTTAAATGCAACTGTAAACTTGATTGAACCGGATAATTGGACAATGGGTTTAGTTGCAAACTTGCAATTAGGTACTCCTTATACACCAAGCTTACCTGCATCTTTAGTTCCGATTACATTTTCACAGAATAGCGGAAGAAGACCGATGCAGTTTAACTTAGATTTTAAATTTGAAAAATTCTTTAGCTTAGGAAATATTAAATACTCTGTATTTTTACAAGTTGATAATATACTTGACATTGAGAATGAAGTTAGCGTTTATGCAAGCAGCGGACGTGCTCTTTCTAACGTTGAACAAACACTAAATTCATATGAATTCAAAGATCTTAAAAACCGCATTTCGCGTGGTGACCCTGGTTTAGTTAGCTATGATGAAATAAGTAACTATTATGGCAATAGACCTCAGAATGTTAATAGACCAAGAGAAGTTAGGGTAGGATTCTCAGTTTTATTTAATTAATGAAAACTTACGGAGAATATAAAAATATGAAATTTAAAAGTTTAATTGTTGTTCTACTACTTATTATCAGCATGAAAGGCGTAATAGCTCAAGTGACTTATGATAAGAACGGGAACCCAAATTTTAAAGGTTTGACCGAAGAGGATGCAAGAAGGATATTGGGAGATAAGTTTGCTCCAAAATTCTTCAAAACTTTAGGTGATAAACGTCAAATAAAAGAATCTATTATTAACGGAAATAAAGTTACAACAATCGTTTTTAATTACGGATCAATTTGTGCTCCTAATAGATTAAGTCAGGTTGCTGACTTAGTTTGGAACGGTTTAGGTTACGGATTTGAATTTGGTCCATTAGCTGCAGGTGAAGTTACCGGTACATCCGGAGAGACTTTACAGATCTGCGATGACTCGTTTATATTATCTTCACAAGGTGATTATAGTTCTGATGGTACAGAAAAATGGGGATGGTTACCAAAAGCAGGATTTGTTGATTCAACACAAGGCGAAATAGCAAGATTAAATGCTGAAGATACAAACGGAGACGGAAAACCGGATAGTTGGCCTCAATTATGGTATAATGCCGGTGCAGGAAAATATATTTGGCCAGCTTTTTTAGGTGACCAAGCAACTGCTCCCGACGAAGAAGTGTTTTTTGTTGTTGATGACTTTTCAAACAGAGAATTTCCATACTATCCGTTTAATCAAGATTCAACAAAACGCGGATTAGGATTGGATATGCAAGTTCGTATTATTCAGTTTAATAATGCTCTTGCCGAAGATATTATGTTTTTGGTTTATTCAATTACAAACGTTAGTGATAAAGTTTTACCAAGAAACTATTTTGGTATGCACGGGGATCCTCACGTTGGCGGATGGTCTGATTACGGAGATGACAGAGCCGGTTTTGTTGACGGTAGCGGTTTCTCGTTACAATCATCAATCAATTTCCCTCAGCGTGCACGTAACATGG